>DASYUH010000067.1 GCA_036001465.1 Candidatus Polarisedimenticolia bacterium | reverse complement strand
AGAGCCCCCGGGCAGTAACGCGGCAGAAGGGAGCACATCACCAGGAGCCCGAGGGCGAACCCCGACATCGACGCTCTCTTGGCGGCCAGAATCAGGCAGCCCCCACCCATCATCATCCCCAGCCGCACGGGTAGTCGAATGGGCAGTTTCCGCCGACACAAGTAGATTCCGGTCAGCGAAAGAGTCATCAACGAAAAGTAGAGCCCCGCCGTGGCGGGGGCATTGCCGAAGGTCCCCCGCTGGCTGCCGATCTTCCCGGCTTCGACATCGGTGGCTCCCACCATCTTCTCGTTGCCAAGAACATCGAAGGAGAACCCCAGAATGTTCTGAAATACATAAATCGCGCATTGGATGGCGAATCCAAGATAGAGCCCACGCAAGAAGATCAGCAGGTGCTCCTCGTTCCTAATCGCGTTCAGCAGCACTAGAAAGATGAACAGCATTTCCAGTTCCTGAGCGAGGGCAACGAAGGAGAGGGTCCGATCCGTGGTGTTCACCATGGAGAGCAATCCCGCAAAGATGAACAGCAACATCGGCACTGAAACGCGTGGCTCGAAAAGGGGCCTCGCCTTGTCGATCTGCCCGGTCACCAGCCCCACCAGGGCCAGTGCGGCGGTGACCAGGAGGGTTCCGCTGACGGCCAGGACACTTCGATCGCGGTCAATGAGAATTATCTGGACGAAATACGGCATCGTGAATCCGACGCAGGAGAGCAGGAACTCGTACCTCCGGCGCAGGGCCAGGAAAAAGGCGACCACCAGGCCGGCGAAAATCAACGCAGCGAGATATTTAATCGACCGGAGCCGGAGGATGGCGGCCGTTCCCGCCAACAGGGCAAAGAGTGTCGCTCCTGAGGCCACGACAATCCGGGACGAGATTTCGATCGTCTCAAGCCGGCGGAATCCGCTGGTCCACCGGTCGCGTATCACCGTGACCGCGTTCACCAGCAGATGCCTCCCGGCTTCGTCCGGCCGTCCTGGGCCAGGCGCCCGAAGAGATCGATGAGAGTCTGCTCCTTCGTCAGCATGGTCGGGATGCGATCCACCCCCGGATCGTCGGTGCCGATGACCACGACCTCCGCGTCCCGGAGCGCGCCCTCGAGAGTCTCGACCAGAAGGGACCCGATGTGTGGAATCTCGCGTTCGATGAAATCTCTGTTGGCTCCGACCAGGGAGGAGAGCCGGACATTCGCATCGAAGATCCGGACCGGCACACCCTTCCCCAGGAGGTTTTCCACGAGCCGGACCATCGGGCTTTCGCGCAGGTCGTCGGTCCCGGCCTTGAAGCTCAGCCCTACGAGCGCGGTCCTGGGCCGGCCGAATGAAAGAATCCGGTTGGTCGCCGCCCTCAGGTGGACCTCGTTGCTCTCCAGCACGGCGTCCAGGAGCGGCACGCTGACGTCCGCGCGTTTCGCCTCGTAGGCGAGCGCGCGGAGATCCTTGGGGAGGCAGGAGCCGCCGAATGCCATCCCGGGACGCAGGTAGGCCGGCGAGATATTCAGCCTTCTATCTTCGCAGAGCAACCGCATGACCTCCATGCTGTCCACTCCGCGAGCGTGTCCCAGCCGCCCGATTTCATTGGCGAACGCGACCTTGAGCGCGTGGAAGGCATTGTTGACGTATTTGGCCAGTTCGGCCGTCTCCAGGCTCGTCGCCTTGAACGGTCGGTTCCGGCTCGCATAGAGCGCCCGGACCACATCGGCCGTCCGATCGTCGTTGGCACCGCACAGGTCGAAGGGAGCCGAGTCGTAGTCCCTGATCGAGGTTCCTTCCCGCAGAAACTCCGGATTCATGGCTATCCCGAGGCCCTCCCCCACCTTCCGTTCGCTCCTCGTCTCGACGAGGGGGATGACCCTTCCGCGAATCGTGCCTGGAGGGACCGTGCTCCGAACGCTGACGACCTGGAACTTCTCCACTCCCCGGACCGCATCGCCCACGTCGGACAGGGCCCGGAGGAGATGGGTCAGATCGGACGAGCCGTTTGCCGAGGAGGGGGTCCCGACCGCCACCAGGAATGCGTCCGCCTCCCGCGCGCCTGCGTCGAGCCTGGTGGCCGCCCGAAGGCCCCCGGTGCGGCGTCCCTCCCGGATCAGCTCGTCCAGGCCCGGTTCCAGTACCGGCGTCCGGCCGTCCTGAATGGCGCGGACTTTCCCCTCGTTGACGTCGATGCCGATCACCTCGAAACCGTCCCGGGCGAGGCAACCGGCGCAGACCGTCCCGACGTACCCCAGGCCCATGACCACGATTCTCATATCGTCCGGCCCCGCTCGACCGCATCGCGGCAGAGATCTCGAAGCGCTTGCACCTGGGCCGTGGAAATCCGCCTGCGCTCGTCCTTGAGCAACCGGATTTCCCGCTGGAGCGCCGCCCCATCGGACTGGATGAGGCGCACCGCCGCCGCGATCCCCGCCGCGCTGTTGTCGACGTGCAGCGTGCCTCGGCTGAAGACCTCTCGAAGGAGCGGCCAGTCCGACGTGATCAAGGGCTTCTCGAGCGCCACGGCTTCGTACCCTCCCCTCTGCATCGTGTGGTCCTCGCTGGTCAGAACCAGGATGGCGTCGGCTCCGCGCAGCAGGGCCAGGTAGTCCTCCTCCGGGACGAAACCCGTCAATCGGACGTTGGACGGGAGTCCTTCCCGGAACCCTCTGGGAGCGTACGAGGGATCTCCCGTGAAGGAGAATCTCACGTCTGGAAGGCGGCGCGCCGCTTCCACCACCGCCGCGACCGGCTCATCGACAGAATGGGTGCAGACGTACACCACATGGAATCGTCCGGAAGGGGTCGAGCGTCCGCCCGGATCGAGCGGCAGGGCCAGATCCTGAACCTTCACAGCCTTCCCACCCCAGGACCCAACGATCCCGCCCATATGATCGTTCGTGACGATGGTGGCGAGGGCCCGCCGGGTCAGGAAACGCTGAAGAGGCAGAGACCACATCCATCTCGTGTGCTGGAAGGCGCCCGAGTGGGCGTCGATGACGTACCGATATCGCATCAGTGTCGAGACGAGCCAGACAACCATGGGCGCGATGACGGGCGGATTCGCCACCAGGACCAGCGAGGGACGAGCGCGCATCACAAGCCACAGGGTACGCAAGGCCTGGAGGAAGTATTTCAACGGAGCCTGGTAGGGGACCTTGAACTTCAGATAATGAACCAGGTGGGAGCGCGCGCCGATCTGCTCCGCCAGGACGTCGCTTCGGCGACAGTAGGGATACCAGGTGACGAAAACCCAGGGTCGTGCCGCGGTGGCGATCAGCCCGGTCCGGGTGTCGGTGGTGGAACTCGAACGCGGCAGGGCGTCCGGCCTCATGGCTTGGCCACCGGCTGACCGGAGAAGGGAACGGCGGGCCGAGGCCCGCTTTCCGCGTCGAAGGCTACGACCGCCCCCGAAGCCGGATTGCGGCGAGAGGGAGGCCATCCCGCAGCCGCCCGGTAAACCTCTTCGAGCCGCTCCTGCATCACCCGCATCGAGTACTGGCTGACGACCGTTTCTCTATTCCGCCTGGCTTGGGTGCGAACCCGGGCGGGAGAAGCAAGAAGTCGATCGAGCGCCCCGGCCAGGGCGGATCGATTTCCAGGCGGAACCAGCAACCCGCCTTCCCCATACCCGAGCATTTCGGGAATCGCCCCGACATCGGTGGCCACCACGCCCAGCCCGGCGGCCATCGCCTCCAGGAGGACGTTGGGCATGTTCTCGAAATAGGAGGGGAGGACCAGGACGGTGCTTTCGGAGAGTAGCGCCAGTCTCTCGTCGCCGGCGACGCGTTCCAGGCACCGTACCCGGGGCCCGGATCCCGACGCCGCGATCCCCTCGGCCTCGAGGCGCGCGCGGACCGCCCCGGGGTCATCCAGTCCGGCCAGAACCCACCGGGTCTCCGGATGGCTTCGAGCGACGCCGGGAAGTACGTGCAGGAGATCCTCAAGCCCCTTGTCGCGATTCAACGCCGCGTTCCCGGTCCCGAGGAAGAGCACCTGCGGCGATCGGAAATCGCCGCTCTGGCGAAGCAACGCCATTTCTGCGTCATCCAGTCCATTGGGAACAACTGAGAGGCGGGCGGGCGGGGCGATGGCGGCGATGCGGTCAGCCCAGCCTCGCGAGAGAACCACAACCCGGGTCGTGCACCGCAGCGTCCATCGAATCCAGGCTCGAAGGAGGGCCGGACTGCGCCGGAAGAAAGTTTCGAACCGGCCGCTGTGGATCTGCAGGACGACAGGAAGGCCCTGACGGCGGGCGGTCCAGGCGTAGAGCGCGTTCTGATGAAAATTGACGCCGCTGCTTGTCTTGACGTGAACAAGGTCGACCGGGTGGTCCGCCAGATCGCGCCGCAGCGCCCGGATCCGGCCGTACATGTAGGCGATCCTCTCGGCAAGCGAGCGATGCGGATCATGCACGCGGTAGGTGTCGAAGACCCGCATCGACGTCCGCGCGGCCAGGTCGCTCCCCAGAAGCAGATCCACTCCCTTCTCAACACCCCCCAGGAACGGCGGCTCGGGGCGGGGGCCGATCAGGAGAACCCGTGGTAGCTTCTCCGACTGCTTTGCCGCCGGCACCTCTTCCTCTCCCTCCCACCGAAAGGAGGCGGGTGAGCGTTGAATCATCAGGAGCCCTGGCACGAGACAGCCTCCCTGGACCACCCATTCCACCAAGTAATAAGCGGCCCGCCGCAGGCTCCTCCCCCGAATGACCAGCGCGATGAAAGCAACTGCCGAGACCCCGAGCCAGGCCATCCCGGCCCATTCGATCCCCCTCACCCACAAACCGACGGCGACGACCCCAAGGAGGAGGTGTCCCAGGACCATCAGAACCCGGTCCAATCCATGGAAGGCGGCTCTGGCTTGCCCCGCAGACAGAAGCACCCTGGCCGCTTGTCCCCGGCCCAGGAAAAAGCCATGGTTCAAGGAACGGAGCAGACGCCGTGCGCTCTCCCGGGGCACCGTCGTATGCCGGATCATCGGCACCATCAGAACGGTGATGCGATACCCGGCCGAAAGAATCCGATAGCCAAGTTCCTCCTCTTCCTTGGCCCGGAGGTAGGGATTGAACGAACCGGCCGCTTCCAGCGCCGTTCGCCGGTAGAGAGCGCATCCGCCGTAGGCGTGCCGGCGGTCGTTGGCCGACCGTCTGTCCTGGTAATATTCGACAGAGGCCGGCACGCTGCCCTCCTGGGTAAGGTAGTAGTCCTTGCGCTGACCGGCGACGACTCCCAAGGTCGGATCCGCCTCCATAGCGGCCACGGCCTCGGGCAGGAATCCCTCCTCCAGCTCGCAGTCTCCGTCCAGGAACAAGAGATACCGGGACCGCGTCAACGAGGCGCCGATCCATCGAGCCGCGGCGGGGCAGATTCGGGAGGCCTTCCGGATCCGGAAAACTCGACATCCTTCCCGAAGGGCCCGCTCGACCGTCCGATCGCTGGATGCGGAATCAACCAGCAGGACCTCGCCTCCACCGACGGAGGATAGGCCCCTCCTCGTGGCCGAAATGCACGATCCGATGGTCCGTTCTTCATTGCGGGCGATGGCCACCGCGGAGATGAGCGGCTCCCCGACCGATTCCACCAACGAAGCCCCCTTCTTCGCTAGAAGATCGTGTAGATGAACGGCGCCAGAGCGGACGCGTGCGTGAGGACCATCAGGATCCCCAGGAAGACACAGAGGACGATGATGGGCGCCAGCCACCACTTCTTGCGGACCTTCAGGAAATCCCAGAACTCGGCGCAGAACTGAACCTTTTCCATGACCGACTTCTTGAAGCTCATCTTGATCCTTTCCTCTTCCCCTCAGTCGAGTTGGAACTCTTCACGCCAGTCCTTGTCCTCCTTGAGAGGAGGCTGGCTCTTCTTGTCCAGCAGGTAGGGCCCCATGGCCAGGTAGTCCATGTGGGTCCTCATGAAACAGCGATACGCGTCCTCCGGGGAGCAGACGATCGGCTCCCCCCGGACGTTGAACGATGTGTTGATGATCACCGGGACTCCCGTCCGGCTCTCGAACTCCCGGATGAGATCGTAGTAGAGCGCATTCTGCCCGCGGCTGATGCTCTGGATGCGGGCCGAGTGATCCACGTGGGTCACAGAGGGGATCACTCGCTTCCCCTCCCTGACGGGGGCCACCAGCAACATGTACGGACTGGGCCTGTCGATCTCGAAGTACTCGCCGATCTTCTCCTCCAGGACCGACGGGGCGAAGGGCCGGAAGCTCTCCCGGAACTTGATCTTGAGGTTGACGACGTCCTTGTTCTCGGGATTGCGGGCATCGGCCAGGATGCTCCGGCTCCCCAGGGCCCTGGGGCCGAATTCCATTCTGCCCTGGAACCAGCCGATGACGGTCTGCCCCTCGATGAGGGCCGCCACCTGCCGGACCAGCTCGTCCCGCTCGAGGCGCCGGTAGGGGGCGCCGTACCTCTTGAGGGTCTCGAGGATCTCCTCCTCGCCGTATTCCGGGCCGAGGTAGGCGTCGTCCATGCGGATGGTGCGCGGATTGCCCAGCAGGGAATGATTGATGTAGGCCGCCACGCCGAGGGCGCCCCCCGCGTCCCCCGCCGCCGGCTGGATGAACAGATCCTTGAAGGGGCCTTCCCGCAGGATCCGGCCGTTGGCGACGCAGTTCAGGGCCACGCCCCCCGCCATGCACAGGTTCTCCATCCTCGTCTCGCGGTGCAGGTAGGAGGCCATCTTGAGCATGACCTCTTCCGTGACCTTCTGCACCGACGCCGCGATGTCCTTCTGTTTCTGGTCCAGCTTCGATTCGGGGTCCCGCGGCGGGCCGCCAAACAGGTCCGCGAAGCGGCCGTTCGTCATCTTGAGGCCATGGTGGTAGGAGAAGTAGCTCATGTCCAGCTCGAAGCTTCCATCGTCCTTGATCTCGATGAGCTTCTTCACCTGGTCGACGTACCGGGGGACGCCGTAGGGCGCCAGGCCCATGACCTTGTACTCCGCGCTGTTCACCTTGAATCCAAGGTAGTAGGTGAAGGCGCTGTAGAGTAGCCCGAGGGAATGGGGGAAGCGGATCTCCTTGAACAGGTCGATCTCAAGGTCCCGACCGACACCGTAGCTCGCCGTGGCCCACTCCCCCACGCCGTCCACGGTGAGGATGGCGGCCTCCTTGAAGGGACTCACCAGAAACGCGCTGGCGGCGTGGGAAAGATGGTGCTCCGTATACAGGATCTTTCCCTCGTAATTCAGCTCCTTCCGGATCCGCTGCGGGATCCAGAGCTTCTCCTTCAGCCAGACCGGCATCGCCTTGGAGAAGGAGCGGAATCCCCGCGGGAAGGTGGAAAGGTAGGTGGACAGGAGACGCTCGAATTTCAGGAACGGCTTGTCGTAGAAACCGACGTAGTCGAGGTCCTTCGCCGCGATCTTCCCCGCCCGGAGGCAGTATTGGATCGCCTCGTGCGGGAACCCCTCGTCGTGCTTCTTGCGGGTGAATCGTTCCTCGGAGGCGGCGGCCACCAGGCGCCCGTCCTGGATGAGGCAGGCGGCCGAGTCATGATAGAAAGCGGAAATTCCCAGGATGTTCAACGTCGTGTCTCCCCTCGAATGGAGAATGGCTTCATGGCTTCGTTCCCTCTTCAATGACCAGCGCATACCGAATCCTGCAGGGCGCCTCCCCCTCCCATTCCACCCGCACGGTGGGGGCCTTCACGGTGACTCCATAGGAGGGGGAGTGCAGGTCGTCCTCCACCCGCACGCGGGCCTCTTCCGGCGGACGCTTCCAGCGGAGGCTCAGGGTGGGGCCCTCCTTCGGGCTGCGGGCCGTCCACCCCTCGGCCCCGGAGGTGACGCTCCAGCCGGGGGCCAGATGGAAGCTGGCCAGGAACCGGTGCCGGCCCCTTCCCTTGAGCCAGTCCTCAATTTGAAAGATCCCCGAGGCGCGGTCAAGGAGAATGCTCCGGCGATGGACGACTGCGGCAGGAAGGCGCCGGTAGGCGAAGTGCTCTGCCTGCATGTAGGCGTATTGCTTCCCCAGGCGCCATCGCAGGACCCGTGGAGAATCGGCGGGAATCAGGCGGAAGGGCTCGTCCGGAAACGGGTTCGTCTCTGCATCGTCGACCTGGATGGTATTGTGAGCGCGGGTGGAGCGGAATCGATTTCTTTGCGACAGGTCCGGGGAATAGGTCCCGGTGCCCCGATCGGGCAGGACCTCCCGGCCGAACGCGAAGAGGTCGAACGCCAGCGTGTCGTTGTGGGCGTGGCTGCCGTTGTTCCTCTGCCCGACGCTTCCCGCGTCCACCACCATCTGGATGCTCCCGGCCCCCAGCTGGTATATCCCCGCCTCCGGAAACGCATGACAGCGGAAGTCAGGGACGGCAGCAGAGGCCTGCAGCGATTTCCGCCAGCGGAGGAAGGGCTCTCCCAGCACCCACGCCCCTTCCACCCAGGCGTCACCGGCGAGCGAGAGCCACCCGGCGCGGCGGTAGAGGTAGGCGCCCAGAGCCAGGAGCGGTCTCCAGTCCCGGCGCGGGCGATGGTACTGGGAGAAGATCAGGAAGCGACCGTCGTCGTTGTCGCCGATCTGCGGAAGCGTCCCGTCGGGGCGGATCAGAATGGCCACCGCTTCGAGCATCTTCTCCAGTCTCTCCAGATACGGCCGGGGGAAGCCGCTGCCCTTTTCGGACGCCAGGAGCGCCGGGAAGAGGAAGATCTCCGTGACGAGTGCGTGGTAGGGAAGAGAGGCTTCATAGTCCAGCCCGTCCTCCGTGACCTGCCGCTGCATTTCGGCAACGAGCCTTTCCCGTGCAAATTCCGTCCATCCCGCAGTCTCGCGGAACTCCGGCAGACCGAGACCGCACAGAAACAGCCCGGCGAGATTTGAAAGGTAGTGGTTCCCCCGGACCGGTCCGTCCTCGAGGTTGTCGAGAATGAATCGGGCGTGGAGCAGCAGGGATTTCAGGAGCTCGGCCCAGAACCGGTCGTCACCGGCCCCGCGAAGATACCCTTCGGCAGCCAGGATCTGCGCGGCACGGATGGCCACGTCCATGGAGCAGTTCCAATTGACGCCGCGATAGACAGGGTTCTCGGCGACGAACGAGGCGATTTGGGACACCGCCCGCTCCCGGAATCCGGTGTCGTCGCTCAAGGCCGAGCCCATCCCGAGCGTCGGAAGGTGCTGGAGTCGGGCCAGCTCCCAGGGAACCTTGATGTCATGTCCTTGATCGTGGGTCTGCACGATGTCCAGGGAATAGGCCGCCCGGTCCCATCGCCTGCCGGACTTGAAGTCGACATGCCAGTCCGGATTCGGCCCGAGTCTCACCGGCCCGGATCCCAGGAGGTCGAAGGTGCCCTCCGCCACGGATCGCGCCGCCCTCAGGATGGCCTCGCAAGCTCCAGGCGCCTCGTCCCGGAGAATGCCCGCGGTTGCGGCGCATCGGGACGACGCCGGCACCAGGGGATCGCATTCCCGGCGCCGCGCAACCAGGTCGGTCACCGAAGACAGCGGTGCGGCCAGCGCGGAGAGCAGCGCCGCGTCGGTCAGGTGGGATGCGCGCCGCCGGTTCCGGACCTTTCGCGAGTAGCGCACGGCCCTCCCCGAGAGGCGGCGCATCACCTCTCCCGCGGGAAGGGAGAAGGCCTTCCTCAAGTCCCATGTCAGATCATCCAGTCGATACGTCACTGTATGCCGTCCTTCACCCGCCGACTCGCTGCTGGTAGAGCCACGCCAGCAGATCCCTGCGGCAATATCTCAGTCCGGAGGTCTTGCCTCCCCCAATCCGATAGGCCGGGATCAGCCGACGGCGCGTGAGCTCGTGAAGCTTGGTCTTCCCGATCTTCAGCAGCTGCCTGGCCTCCCGGCTCGTCAGGATGACATCCGTTTCTCCGGCGGACTCGCGTTGCACCGCGAACCCGCTCCGCCGCCGCGCTCTTCGTACCGTATCAGTCTCTGCCATGCCGTCCTACGCCGAATCGGGCCGAATTGTTCGGCCAGCGGGAAAAAAGAGGGACCGCTGCCTCAGAACTGTCGGCCACACTCTTCCATGCGCTCCCGGGTGTGCTCCCGGGGATTCCAGAAGGACCCCGGCTCCCTCGGGGCCTGCATCGGGTCCTTCCGGAACAGCTTCATGAGAAGCCCGATTGGCCCGAGAACCAGGGAGAACAGGAGGAAGAGCAGAATGGCGGTCTGAACCACCGCGATCTTCACTGCGATCCGCTTCCACCCTTCCCACAGGACGCGCAGCGAGGACCCGATCTCGCCCAGCAGGTTCCGCCGCAGGGCGTGTTCCACGGCGCAGGCTCCCAGGAGGAAGAGGGCCGGATCCGCCGGAATTCGGTAGCGCATTTGAGTAAAGAATGGCGCGTAGCAGGCCCCGAGGACGATTGGCCAGGCGATCAGAAAACCGGAGTGCGGGCTGCCCCGACCGGCTATCAGGGTTCCCATCAGGCCGGTCACGAGCAGAAGCGTGAACCCGATGGCATAGATCATCCGGGGGGCATCGCCGATCAGTGGATTGTCCACGACCATCCGACTGTCCCTCGAGTGCAGGCTCTCTCGAAATGCGGCGTCTGCGGCCACCATCCGGTCGGGATAGGGATCCCAGAAGTGCCAGAACTCGTGGATCATGTAAGTGAACGTCCAGCCGGGATGGTCAGCCAACCCGGCGAGCTTCGCCTTCAGGAGATTCGTCCCGCTTCCCTGCCACAGGGGCGGATTCGATCCCGGGGCGGCGGGCAGGTGCATCCCGGCCCGGAGGATCAGAGGCCGGTAGTCACCGGCGCGAGCCATCTTGATGAGCCAGGGACTCAATGTGAGCAGGCAAGCCAGAAGCAGCATGGCGGCTGTCCGCATCCGGAGCCGCATTGGGCGGCGTTCCGCGAGCGCCCAGAGCACCAGGAAGAAGGCCGCGACCAGCCCCCCCTCGAAGAGCATGATGGCCAGACCGGTCACGACACCCGCAGCGACGATCCGCGCCGGCTTCCTTTCCTCTTCGCCCGGAGCCCGGGCGAACAGCGCCAGGGCGACCCAGATCAGGAACGTCCCGGGAACGAGGGGGTATTCGATCCCCGGGAGGATCACGTGGACGGGGAACAGAGCCGCTCCCGCGAGGGCCAGCATCCCCGCCCTCGCACCGAAATAACGCCGACCCAGGACCCAGACGCATACGCACATCCCGACGGTGAGCAGTGCCTGCAGGATCCGGAACGGGGTGAGGGAGAAACCAAACAGGCGATAGCTGGCCGTCAGCAGGAGCGGGTAAATCGGTGAGCGGTAGTATCGGGCATCGAAATGGCCGGTGTCCAGGAAGGTCCGGGCGGCCTTGTCGAAGTCCAGCGAATCCTCGAAGTAAAAGCCCGCCGGCTGCTGCAGGATGAATCCCACCCGGAGAAGCAGGGCCAGGCCCAGGAGCACCGCCACACCGATCCATTCGCGACGCGAGGGGGAATCAGGCCGCATGTCTCCCCTCGTGCCGCCAGGTCAGCAGCCTGTCCACAAGCTCCCGACCGATCACCGCCGGGGATGCCTTGGCCTCGAAGCGGCGTCGACCGTTGTCCCCCAGCCTCCGGGACAGCTCCGGGTCAGTCTGCAGTCTGCGGATGGCGCTGGCCAGGGCTCCCGGGTCTCCCCGTTCACACAGGAGGCAGTCGAGCTCGTCCGTCAGAAACTCCCGAGCCGCGGGTGAGTCGCCGGTCACCAGAGGTTTTCCCGAGGCGAGCGCCTCATAGACCTTGTTGGGCACCACCCGGGCCGCCTTGTCCGTGACCCCGAAAATCCCCAGGCAGAGATCGGCCTGCCGGATGCTCTCGGCAAGATCCCGAGGCGCCAGGGAGTCCTCGAACCGGATCGAGGTCGTCCCGAGCGTCCGGGCCAGGTCTTCGATCCGCCGCCGCCCTTCCCCGTCCCCCACCAGGAGGAATCGTACCGGCTGGCCTTCCTCCTCCAGTCGCCTGGCGGCCCGGACGATCGTCTCCAGGCCGTGCAGCGGGATGTAGCGGCCGAAGTGGATCACGGTATATGGATGCCCGTTCCGGGCGAGCGCCGCTCCGGGACGGAACACGTTGTCGTCGGCGCCAATCGGCAGCTCCCAGAATTTCTCCCGCGGCACCCGGAAGGTCTCGCAGAAGAAGCTCACGTGCGCCCGGGTGTCCAGCAGAATGCGATCGGCGAGCCGGCAGGCGGTGGCATCCACCGCCGCCAGGAATCGCGCCCGCCAACCATCCTTCGCCACGATGCCTCGATCGAGGACCAGCGAGTCGTAGAGAGAAAGGAAGGCATCGAAAACCAGGGGAACTCGACGCATGCGGCTGAGACACCAGGCGGGAAAGACATCGAAATGCCCCGAGTAGCCCACGAACAGGAAATCGGGACGCGGCGCCCTCAGGAGCCGGACGGACAGAATCAGGTACGCCCAGGCCCACCGGAACAGAAGCGCAGGCCGAATCCAGCCCGAGCCGGCCCGGCGCACCTTGTCGGCCGGGCCTCGCCAGATGGGAAAATGGAACTCCCGGACCTCCGCGCCGTTCGCCCGCAGTCCGGCGATCAGGATGCGATTCCTCGGATAATCGCGATCGTAGGTCCCCCAGTAGTAGATCGTCATCTCACGCTTGTTTCAGCACTCCGGCGGGCGCTCCACGCGACTTGCGGCGCACGTTCTGGGAGAAGTAGATCAGGCGGCTGAAAATGGAGAGCCCTCCCCGGAAGACGCGGCGGAGCTCACGGATGCTGGTCAGCCGCCCGAGGGTGCGAAGGATGAACCTGGGACGCAGGTAGAACCGACGATAGGCCTCCAGGCGCGCCTTCTCCAGATCCAGGCGCGACAGCGTCTCCGTTTCCAGGACGATGTCCCGGGCGGCGTAATCCTCCCAGGTCTGGGCCTTCAGGTAACCCTTGCGGACCGATTCCTCGTACATTTCAGTCCCGGGATAAGGGACCGCCGCGGCGAACTGGGCATTGTCGGGATCCAGGCGAATCGCGAACTCGATGGTCTCCTTCAGGGTTTCCTTGGTCTCTCCGGGGCCGCCCAGCATGAAGAAGGCCTGGGTCTTGATCCCGGCCCTCCGGGCCGCCTTGAACGCCGTCACCACCTGGGAGAGCTGGATCCCCTTCTTGAGCCGCTTCAGGATCTCCTGGGAGCCCGATTCGACCCCCAGGTAGACGTTGTCGCAGCCGGCCTTGCGCATCTCGCGCAGGAGCGCTTCGTCCACCGTGTCGACGCGGCCCATGGCGATCCAATGAACTTTTAATTCCCGCTCCTGGATCAGGCGGCAGATTTCGAGGAGGCGTTCGCGATCGATGGTCATGGTGTCATCGTCGAAATAGATGTCGTCCACCCCGTGCTGCTTGACGAGGTGCTCCATCTCGTCGACCACCGACTCCGGCCTCCTGGCCCGGAAGTCCCGCCCCACCATCGTCCCCGGCCAGAGGCAGAAGGTGCAGCGGTAGGGACAGCCGCGGCTGGACAGCATGAACGTTCCGTTCGTCCCCTGGTACTGGGCGGTCTGGTACTTCTCGATGGGAACGATGTCCCGGGCCGGATAGGGCCAGCTGTCGAGGTCGAAGTCCATCGGCCGGTCGGGTGTGACGCGAATCCCGGTCCCCTCACGGAAGGTCAGGCCCGCGACGTCGGAGAGGGGGGTGCCCCTCTTGAGCGCGAGGGCGGTCTCCCGGATGGTGATCTCGAACTCACCGCGGATGATGGCGTCGACTTCCGGGTGCTCTTCCAGGAGCTGCTTGTGAAAATAGGTCGCATGGGAGCCCATGAGGGCAACGTAGGTCCGCGGCCGGAGCTCCTTGATCTTGCGCACCGAGGCCAGGTCGTGGTCGATGGACGGCGTGGAGCACTCCATGGCGACGAAATCGGGCGCCAGCCGATTCACCTCGCGGGCGTACGCCTCGATCCCCAGCTCGTCCACGACCCCGTCCAGGAAGGCCGTTTCGACGCCGGCCTGGCGGGTCAGCGCCACGGCATACGAGAGGAAGATCGGGTACTCCAGCTTCTTGTCCTTCCGCTTGTGGGGCCACCGGACCGAAGCCCTCGCCCCGTAGCCCTCGCCCGGCCAGGGCGGATTGGTCACCAATGCCTTGAACATCGTCGTCTGTCTCCTCTCGTCTTCGTTAATTGCCGCTCACCAGCCCCCGGGAAGCAAGCTCCGCGGCGGCGTATTCGAACCGGTCCAGGGGCTTTTGGGTCCTGGCCCATTCAACCAAATCGTCAAATCCCTTCTCGAGCGCCACCTTGGGCTCGTAGCCCAGCCGGGTGCGGATCCGCGTGATGTCGGCGTAACAGTGCCGGATGTCGCCCTCGCGGAACGTTCCCAGGACCTTCGGCTCGATGGCCTTCTCCGGAGCGAGTCTCCGCATCAGGCCTCGCACGAGCTCGTGCAGCGACGTCCGCGTGCCCGTCCCTACGTTGAGCACCTGGTAGTCGGCATCGCACTTCTCCATGGCCAGCAGGTTCGCCTGGACGATGTCGCTCACATGAACGAAGTCGCGGCTCTGCTTGCCGTCCTCGAACATGCAGGGGGGATTGCCGTTGAGCAGGCGACTGGAGAAGATCGCCGCCACGCCGGTGTATGGATTGGAGAGGGCCTGCCCGGGGCCGTAGACATTGAAGTAGCGCAGGGCCACGGCCGGGATTCCATACGACTTCCCCATGACCAGCACCGTCTCCTCCTGGCTTCGCTTGGTCACCGCGTAGACCGAGGTTGGATGGAGCGGCTTGGCTTCATCGGTCGGGAGCGGGGTCAAATCCAGCCCGCAGGCCGGGCACGGAGGCTCCCACTTCCCGGAACGGAGCCGTTCCCGGCTGCGGGGCTCCGGCGCCACCGGGCCGCAGGCCGGACAGCGGTACCGCCCCTCCCCGTAAATCGACATCGACGAAGCCACGATCACCTTCTCGACCCGGGAGTCCGGCGTGGCGATCTTCTCCATCAGCATGGCCGTCCCCAGGCTGTTCACCCGCGTATAGGCGGCCGCCTCGTACATCGACTGGCCCACCCCCACGGCGGCGGCCTGGTGGAAGATCACCTCGACCCCCTTCAGGGCTCGGGTCAGCGTTTCTGGGTCCAGCAGGTCGCCGCGGATGATCTCGGCTCCCGGAGTCTCCGGCCGCCGGGCGTCGGCGCCGTGCACCTGGGGATCCATGATGTCCAGCACGCGCACCCGATGTCCCCGCTCGATCAGGGCCGCGGCCAAGTGGGATCCGATGAACCCCGCTCCTCCGGTCAGGAGGATCTTCCTGGTGGTCATGACTTTCTTCCCGCCACCGCGGTCGGCCCGGCCGCCTTCGTGGCCAGGCTTTCGATCCTCTCCCCGCCCCTCCGGCCGCTCTCCAGCTCCATGCGACGAATCCGATACTGGATGTCCTCCGCCAAGTGCCGGTTGGCCGCGATCAGGTCGCTGACGACTCCGATCAGGACCAGCAGGAGCCCCATCGCCGACAGCGAGGCACCCGCCAGGAGGGACTGAAGCCTGCCGACCGGTCCCGCGCCGGCGGCCAGGAAGTAGTAGAGGAAGCGCAACAACAGGACCGCCCCGACTCCACCCACCAGGGTCCCCAGATAGGAAAACGCCTTCAAGGGCTCGTACATCGCGTAGATCCGGACCATGGTGCTGACCGACCGCTTGAGATAGGTCCAGAGGTTGGGGAACAATCGAGACTCCCGCAGCTTCTGGTTGACCCGCACCGGGACGTGGGCCACGACAAGATTCTTCTTGCCGGCCTGGATGAGCGTCTCCAGCGTGTAGGTGAACTTCGAGAAGACATTGAGCCTCAGCGCGGCCTCCCGGCTGTAGGCCCGGAACCCGCTCGTGGAATCGAGGAGCTCGATTCCGGACAGCTGCTCCATCACCCGATCTCCGAGCCGGTGCAGCAGCTTCTTGATCGCCGAGAAGTGACGCAGCCCCTGGATCTGGCGATCCCCCACCACCATGTCGGCCGTCCTGTCCAGGATGGGCCGCAGCAGGTGCTCCATATCCCGGGCGTCGTACTGATTGTCGGCGTCGGTATTGACGATAATGTCGGCTCCCAGCCGCAGGCTGGCCTCGAGCCCGGCCCGGAACGCACTGGCCAGCCCCTGATGCCGGGGGAATCTCACCAAATGGTCGACCCCCATCCGCCGTGCCACCTCCACCGTCCCGTCCGTGCTACCGTCGTCGATCACCAGCACCTCGACAGCGTCCACTCCGGGGAGCGTCCGGGGCAGGCCGGCGAGTGTGACGGGGAGAGCCTCTTCCTCGTTCAGGCAGGGGATCTGGATGATCAGCTTCAAGCCTTCTTCCCCCCCGAGTCCTGCCGGACGCTCTCGCCTTCCGTGGCCCCGTAGCCGTAATAGAGATAATTCGGGTAGTGGTAGCCATCCTTCTTGAGGTCGACGTTGTTCATGACCAGGCCCAGGATGTTGGCCTTCACCTCGTCCAGCTTCTCCCGCGCATGCCTGACCATTTCCCGGCTGGCGGCCCCGGGGCGGTGGACCATGAGGACCGCTTCCGCGCGGGACGCCATGATGATCGCGTCGGGGACGGAGATGACCACGGGAGCATCGATCACCACCACGTCGTACCGGCTCTTGAACTGCTCGATGAGCCCGACCATCCGATCCGACCCCAGCATCTCGGAGGGATTGCTGGGCACCGAAGGGCAGAGGAGCAGGTCCAGATGCTCGACATAGGAGGCCTGGACCGCCTCCTCCAGTCGGCAGCTCTCTTTCAGGAGGCGGACGATGCCCCGGTTCCGCTCGCGCGCGAAGTAGCGATGGAGGGCCGGGCGGCGGAGATCGGCGTCGACCAGGAGGACTCTCCGGCCGCTCTGTGTCATGACGAATGCCAGGTTGGCGGCGGTCGTCGATTTCCCCTCTCCGCCGACTGCGCTCGTGACCAGAATCGTCTTCGGAACCGGCCGTCCGGTCGAGAACAGGATCGAAGTCCTGAGGTTCCGATAGCACTCGGCGGCGTGCGACCGCGGTCGATGGAACGCGACGAGCTCGGCCTTTCCCTCCCCCTTCCCGACCTCCGTCTTGATGTCGAGAGCGGGAATGACGGTCAGGAGCGGCAGGCGAAGGTAGCGCGCCGCCTCTTCGGGGTTCCTGATCCGACGATCGAGGTTGTCGGCGAGCGTCGCGAGCCCGACTCCCAGGACCAGGCCGAGCAGGACGGCCACCATCAGGTTCCTGACCGGCTGCGGCTCCGTGGGAGAGCCGGGAGGCTCGGCCCGGTCGAGCACCCGCACGGCGGAGATCTTGATCTGACCGGAGAGCTGTGCGTCGTTGAGGCGGCTCAGGAGATCGTTGTAGCTCTGCCGGTTCATGTCCACCGCCTGCTTGCGAAGGGAGTAGGCCACTCCCGTCCTCGACAGGTTGCGGGACTGTGCCTTCTGGGCCTTCAAGGTCTGGGCGAGCACCGACTCCTTCTGGGTCAGGGTCGTCAGCTCGGCCTGCAGATCGGCGATCTGGGCGTCGGTCACGGGGGGCGCCGTCTCGGTCCGGACGATCGGCTGCTCGAGCGACTCGAGCTCCTTCTGTATTCTGGCCACCTTCCCCGTGAGGGTGATGATATCGGGATGTTCCGGGCCGTACCGCTCCGACAGCTTTCGCAGATCGAGACGGGTCTGGATGTAGTCGGCCTCCAGGCTCTCCCGCACCTTCCGTTGGGTCTCGGCGTCCAGCGACTCGGCCGTCGAGCTGCGGCCTTGGGCGGGCCGTGAACCGCGGTTCCGCTTCATCGCCGCAAGCCGGGTCTGCCTTTCCATCCGCTGAAACCGGGTGGTCAGGTACTCGTCGTTGATCCGGCTCAGGCTGAGCGTCGAGAACGGATCCGCCTCGTCCGGGGCGACGATGTTCTCCTTCTCTTTGTAGGCCCGCAGCTCCTCCTCCGCCTCGGTCAGCTTGCCCCGCTGCTCGGCCAGTTTGGTCGTGAGCCAGGCAACCGCCTGACTGGCCAGCATCGATTTTGATTCCTGGTTGCTCGCCACGTATTCGTCGGCGATGGCATTGGCGATTCGAGCCACCCGATCCGGGACTCCCCCTGCCACGATGACGGTGATGAGCTGGGTGTCCTCGGCGGTCTGGACCCGCGTCCGGGGCTGCAGCTCCTTGGCGAGCTTGGAGGATGTCTCCTCGACGCGGTCCTTGGCCACAATGCCGTAGAGGCCTTCCGGCATCAGCCGCTTGACGGCCCCCTGTAGCAGAGTCCGGCTGCTCAGAATGGCCGCCTGCGTCTTGAGGTAGTCCCGCTGGCCGATGCGATCTCCCGGGATGGGGTCGGAGGTCAGCAGGCGCGGCGCCTCCCTGCCCACCAGGAGCGTGACCTTTGCCTCGTAGACCTTGGGCTGGAGCGCAGTCCCCACTCCCACCGCGACGGTCAGGGCCGCGGTGAAACCGAGGATGAGCCACTTCCGGTTCTTCAGGACCTGGAGGTAGGTCCTTAGATCGAACTCCTGTTCCCGTCGAGACTCGTCAGCCATTCAGTCGCCTCGCGCCATCGGTCTGCGCCGTTAGGAGGACCCCAGCGCCCGGACCACGACGCCGAGTGTCTTGAAGAGAATCTGAAAATCCAGGAACACGGATCGCTCCCGGACATATTCGACGTCCAACCTGATCCAATCGTGGAACGAGCTCTTGCTCCGGCCGCTCACCTGCCACAGGCCGGTGATGCCCGGCTCCACCTTGAGCCTCACGTCGCGCCAGGCCGGGCAGAACCGCATTTCCCGGGCGGCCAGCGGCCGGGGGCCGACAAGGCTCATCTCCCCCTTCAGGACGTTCCAGAGCTGCGGCACCTCGTCGATGCTGTACTTGCGGAGGAACCGTCCGAGAGCGGTCGAACGCGGGTCGTTCTCTATCTTGAAGACCGGCCCGTCGACCTCGTTGAGCGGGCGAAGCTCCGCCTGCAATCTCTCGGCGTCCCTGACCATCGTCCGGAACTTGACCATCCAGAACTCCCGGCCGTTGCGCCCGCACCGCCGCTGCCGGAAGAAGACCGGGCCGGGGCTGTTGAACTTGATCGCCAGCGCCACGGCCAGGATCAGCGGAAGCTGAACGACGAGGCCGACCAGCGCGACCGCGAGGTCGAACCCCCGCTTGAACGTCTGGTAGAGCAGGTACCGGAACTGGCTCTGGGCATACTGGCCGGCCGAGCCCGCCACTCCCTGTATGAGCAGCTCGGTGTCGGCCAGGTCGATCGCCCCGACATCCATGCTCTCCGGAATGGCGACGACCTCCCGAAGCGTCTGGCCCGGGGCGATCACGGTATCGGCCGCCAGGACGCACCCTTCGACGCTGGAATTCTGTTCCACCCGGGATCCCGGAAGCAGGAGGCTTTCCCTGACGATCGTCCCCTCCTCCACGACACAGCCGTCGCCGACACAGGCCGGGCCGATGATCTGGGCGTCGGGAGCGATGATGCAGTCGCGCCCGATCATCACCGGCCCGTGGAGAGTGGCCCGCGGGGACACATCGCTTCCCCGTCCCACCCAGACTCGGTCGGCGATCTGTCCGTCGAAGCGGTACCCGTTCACCTCCCCGCGGAGAATGGATCGGTTGAGGCTCAGGTAGTCCTTCATCTCGAGGATGTCCCGGCTGTAGCCCCGAAGCTCGCAGGCGAAGACCGGCTTCCCGTCCTGGCGCAACCGGGGGAGGAGCTGCTCCTTGATGTCGTAATAGACTTCGGGCTCGATGGCGGAAAGGACCGCCGGCTCGAAGACGTAGACCCCGACGGGCAGCGCGGAGGACTGCGCCCGGTCCGACAGGTTGCGGATCTGGATGCCCTCGACCCGGGCCCCCTCGCCGAGCCGCAATTCCATGTGATGCCAGTCCCGGGATCCCCCCGGGTTGCGCCGCACCCCGAGGGTCGCCAGAGCCCCACGGGACTGGTGAAACTCCGCCAGAGCCTTCAAGTCGACATCCAGGAACAGGCTCCCGTGGATGACCAGGAATGGCTCCCTGCCGATGAAGTCCGCCATCGGCAGCAGGCACCCCGCGGTCCCCCGGGGAAGCGTTTCGTACGAGTAGCGCAGGCGCAGGCCGAAACGCCTGCCGTCTCCGAGGACATCCTGATAGGGATCCTCGGCGGCGTTGACGGCCAGGACCACATCACGGACCCCGTTCTTCCTGAGAAGATCGAGCATGTACTCCACCATCGGCCGGTTGGCCACCGGCAGAAGCGGCTTGGGTACCGTCTGGACCATCGGCACCAGATGCGTGTTCTGGCCGCCGGCGAGTATGACCGCCTTCATCGCCGCCCCTCCTGGATGGCGACCGGCAGGGTGGGGAGGCTTGCCGTTCCCGTCGCACGCCCCGGGGCCACTCCATACACATCCTCGAGCTGGGAAATCATTCTCTGCCGCGCGAATTTCGTCTCAGCCACCTTCCGGCTCGCCACTCCCATGCCTCGCCGCAGGGACGGATCGGCAAGCAGGCCCTCGATCGACGCGGTCAAGGCCGGGATGTCGCCCGCCGGAACCAGACGTCCCGTGACCCCGGGAACCACCATTTCCGGAATGCCGCCGACCGCGGTCGCCACCGCCGGCAGGCCGGAGGCCATGGCCTCCATCAGGGTGACCGGCGTGTTGTCGGCGAGGGTCGGAAGGACGAACAGGTCGCTCCGCCGATACTCGTCCGGCATCGCCTCCCTGGGGATCCTGCCGGCGATCTCGATCCCGTCCCCCTCGGTCAATCCGTCCGGGGGATCCCCCACCACCCTCAACCGGAGCCCCGGGTATCTCTGCCGCAGCCGCAGGAAGGCCGGCCGGAGATCGGCCATCCCTTTCGTCGGGTTGTTGGGACCGGCAATAAAGAGGATGGTCGCCGGGCCCCCCGGCAGACTGCTTCGCTCCCCCGCCTCGCCCGGGCTGAACCGATCCAGGTCGATGCCGTTGTAGACGAGGTGCACCGGCTTTCTTCCCAGGAAGGAGTAGCGCAACAGGTCGCCGAGCCAGCGCGAGGGAACCACGACCTCGAGCGGAGAGGCGGCGAAGACCGCCTCCTTGAGGATCTTGTTGGCGACGGAGAGCCCCGGCCACGCCGTGCAGAAGAGGCAGAACCTCTTCATGCCCTCGCACGACGGGGGCTGCGGCACCGAGCGCACGCAGAGCGGCCACTGATCGTGAATCGTCCAGAACGACCGGCGGCGCCTGGACATGAGGAGCGACGCCAGGGAGAAGCTCCGCCTTTGGACGATGTGAAAATGGACCAGGTCGGGATTCAGCGAGCGCAGCGTCTGCCGCAGCCTTCGCACGATGGCGGGGCTCCAGTAGAGGTGCGACGCCCCCTGTTCCTCCGCCTCAGGCAGCGCCAGGGAGATCACCCGGAGCGCCCCCTCCTGGCGATCGGAGTCCGACGTGCCGCCGTGGATGAAGCTCACCTCGTGACGGAGGGCAAGTCCCTCGGCCGACTCGCGCGCGATGACGCCCGCGCCGGAATAGGGATATCGTCCGCAGAGGACCGCGATCTTCACGCCTGCTCCTGCTCCTCGAATCGGGTCCCGATCGGCCGCGGGAACCCGGTCGCGGCATACCGGCTCAGGAACGCCTTGAACTGCCTCCAGTTCTCCTTGATGTCGTAGATGTTGCGGATCCTGGAGACCCGCTTCAGGATGCGGCGCGGCGTCAGGTAGTGCTCGATGTAGATCCGGTTCATCGCGTTCTTGAGCTCCGCGGTCGAGAGATCGCACCAGGAGCGCCCGGAGACACCGTCGAAGTCGTGCCAGTCGGAGACCTCGTGCTTCACCTTTTCGTAGAAGGGGGTCCCCGGGATGGGAGTCATCAGGCTGACCTGGATGTCGTCCGGCTCGGTCTTCTTGATGAACTCCAGCGTCTCTCTGAGCGTCTCCCGGGTCTCCCCCGGAGCGCCCAGGGAATAGGTGCAGTGCACCCGGACCCCCGCCTCCTTGGCCCAGCGGATCGTGTCTTCCACTTCCTTCAGCGTGATCTCCTTGTCGATGGTCTCGTCCAGGAGCTTCTGGGAGCCGCTCTCCACACCGAGCAGGATCTTGGTGCAGCCCGCCTTCTTCATCAGCCGGAACAGCTCGGGAGTGGTCTGGTCGCCGCGGAAATTCGCAATCCAGCCGATCTTCACCCCGCGTCGAAGGATCTCGTTGCAGAGCTCCTCCACCCGGCGGACCGTGATGTTGACGGTGTCGTCGTGGAAGAACACCTCCCGCGCCCCGTATCTCTGTTGCAGGTGGATGATTTCATCCACCACCTTGTCCACGTCTCGGAACCGGACCTTGTTGTTGAACATCACCGGAACCCAGAGACAGAAGGTGCAGCGGAACGGACAGCCCCGGCTGGCCATCACCATGAAGCAGGGATCCTGGGTCCGGAGCCCCACGATGTACTGGTCTCCGGGGACCAGGTCGCGATCCGGCCACGGCAGCTCGTCCAGATCCCAGAGCAGCGGGCGATCCGGGTTGACGATCACCTCGTCCCCGCGCTTCCAGGTGACGCCCGGGACGGACGAGAGGTCCGCGCCCTGGTTCAGGGCGTCGGCCAGATCGGGAATCGCCGTCTCGAATTCGCCCCGCACGGCGGCGTCGACGAACGGCTCGGACACGAGCTCCCGGTGGAACACGGTCACGTGCGTGTCGACGAGGACCGTCGTCGCCCCCGCCTTCTCCTTGGCCAGCCGCGCCATCAGGAGGTCGGTGTGAATCGTGGGGGTGGAGGTGGCGACCACCACCAGGTCCGGATGCTCCTCGAGGAAGAGGGCCACCGTGCCGTCGATGCCGAGGTCCTCGGCGATCGAATCGACGTAGCGGACCTGGTAGCCCCGCTGCTTGAGCACGGCCCCGCACTGGGCAAGCCAGAAGGGGTAGGCGTGCGGCACCTGCTTGGTGATCTTGCGCGGCAGACGGTGGGGCCACCGGTCCCCGCTCCGAATCATCACCGAATTGACCCGGTCGTCCGGTCCATTCAGTAGCAACACCTTCCTGATCATGTCCTTCTCTCCGATAGAGCGTGTCCGATTGACGTCGTCAAATCCATGCTTCCGTCCGGGGTCGCGAGACCCTTCCTGCCGCCCTCATCATCCAGTAGTAGAGATAGCCGATTCCCAGCAGCATGCGGCGCTCCTGCGCGAATCCTGCTCTCGGCAGGCCGACCGCGGCCAGCGCCGCGGCGCTCAGGGCGCAGAGAGGACTCGCTACGATGAACAGCAGGCAGCGGAGGGCGATGCCTGTCGTCCGTTCCGAGCCGAGAGCGGCGCGGGTATAGCCCGAGTAGAAGAGCCGCTCCCGGAAAAAGGGGCGCGTCAGGCGGGAGGCGGGCACCAGGTGCCGCACCACCAGGCTCGGCAGGTAGAGGAGCCGGTGGCCGCGGGCATGGGCCCGCTTGAAGAGCTCGGTGTCCCCCCCTCCCATGAGCGAGTCCCCCTTGCGATCCAGATCCAGGCGGAACAGCCCGATCTCCTGGAACAGGCTCTTGCGGAACGCAACGTTCGTGCCATAGAGCCACGGCGGCGACGTCACGGGGACCACGTCGGGACCGTAATCGCAGTGGATCAGGTAGCGCAGCAGGACGTCGCTGAACCAGACCGGCCGGGGGGCCTCCCAGGTCAAATCGACCCGGCCGCCCACGATCGGTGCGTCGTGGCGCTTGAAGCCCTCCAGGATCGCAGCCGCCCAGTCGTTTCGGGCCCGGGCGTCGTCGTCGAGGAAGGCCACGATCTCCCCCGCCGCCTCCCGGATGCCCCGGTTCCGGGCGGCGTCCAGCCCGAGCTCCATTTCACGAACGCAGCGAATGTCGATGATCCCCCGGGCCGCGCACTGGGCCACCACCGCGGCTGTCGCGTCGGTCGAGGCGTTGTCCACCACCAGGACCTCGAAGCCGTCCCGTGGCAGGCTCTGGCCCTCGAGACTCTCCAGCGCGCCGCGCAGGAGATCGGCCCGGTTGTGGGTGCAGACCAGGATCGTCAGCGGCTTGTTCATGGCCGGACCTCCTCGTCGAGGGGTCGCAGCGTCGAGCGGCGGGTCCGCGAGTCGTACGTGTAGACCAGCGCCTCACGATCCGGATAGAGGGCCGCCAGCCTCCGATCGGCCTCGAGACCAAGGTCGCGCGCGAAGACGACACCGCTCCGAAAGTCGAGGGGATTCCGAACGAGATCCCCCGGTGGCATCCGGCCGCTGCCGGTGGCGAGAAAGACCAGGGCGGATGACCGTCCCGACCTCTCGATCGAGGTGAAGAGATCGCGGTTGTGGATCACCTTGTCCCGGTAATGGAACATCAGGAACGGGATCGTGCCGGCCACCGTCAGGCAGGCTCCGAAACCCAGGACCAGCGCCGCCCCGCGCCTCACTCGCGCGGCGGGGACCACTCCCGCCAGCGCCTCCGGTGCCCGCATCCAGCCGGCCGCCAGGAGAATGGCCAGGTAGGTCATGCCGTCGTAGTAGTACCGGGGGCCATACTCGTTCCCCCCCTTGTTCTGGAACACCAGGTACGAAGCCATCAAGGAGGCGAGCGCGACCAGCATCAGCACAAGGATCGGCTCCCGCCGGAACCATTCCCGCCAGCGCCGGCCGGAAATCAGGAACCACAGCCCGGCGAGAGTGCCTGGGACCAGCCAGAAGCAGAGCTTCAGGATCCACCAGCCGGTGATCGCCAGGTGATCCGATCCCATCCCGGGCCGGATGTCTCCCGGGTCGTAGGCGCCGTAGCCGCTCTGCCAGATCGACCCGAACATCCATCGGTTGTAGCCGGCCAATCCGGCCAGGGCTGCGAGGATGGGGGCCGCCGTTGCGGCCAGCAGGCGCCATCGGCCTGCCCGCACCCATCTCGACCCGAGCCAGATCAAGAAGGGGAGCGCCAGCGTCACGGCCGACGCCGGACGGATCCAGAGGGCCGCGCCGATCGCGAGCCCGGCCAGGAACGCCCACGAGACGCCGGCCCCTTCGGAGAGCCGGATCACTCCGATCAGGAACAGGGTGATCAGGAGCAGCGTGGCGGGATGGTTGTAATACGAGGCGGCATTGAGCAGGAAGAAGGGCGTTGCCAGGATGATCGCGACCACCGCCAGCTCGCCGTGACGGTTCAGGAGACGCCCTCCCGCCCAGCCGGCAAGGACCAGAGTCAGAGCCGACAGGAGCGGATTCACCGCCCAGGGAATCCCTGCCCTCACCCCCAACGACAGGATCGCGGCCCACCCGGGGAAGGCCTTGGCGAAGAAGCGCCCGCTCCCCTCGTCCATGATGAAGCTCCTGGCCCGGAAGAAATCGGGCCGGGACGGCGCGTCCACCCAGAGCCTTCCCGTGGCGAGGATCCTGGCCTGGGTCAAGTAGGAGTTTTCGTCGGAGGAATTCGGGAAGTCCTGCAACACCAGAATCCCCACCCCGATCGCCAGGAGGAAGACCAGAATGGCGAGGGGGATCCGCCAGCGGAAGGCCGGCCCCTGTTGCAGGAACCTCACTCCTCTCTGCACTCGATCCGCCACGCTCCTCTCCGGCCCGGAAGCGGGGCGGTCCAGGAGCAGCGGAATCAGGGAGAGGAACAGCAGGAAGGAGCCCCCGAGCACCCCGATGGCCGAGAATCCCCGCAAGCGGTAGAGCAGGCTTTCCTCGAGCCCTGCCTCCGGCGCCAGGCAGGTCCGGGCCAGGGGGCCGGCCATCACTCCAGCCAGAAGGAGGCCGCCACCCGACAGGGCCAGGGAGCTGCGCCAATCGAGGAGGGCCACCGTGCCCAGCGCCGTCAATCCCAGCGCGGTGATCAGGAGCAGGAACCGGACGAGCGTCAGCTCCCCGGAGTGGATCTCCTGGAGCAGGTAGGCGAGGGTGTCGTACCGGCCAAGGAACGCCTTCAGGTTCCAGGCGACGAGTCCGCAGGCCGCGGCGCCGGCGGCCATCGTTCCGGCGAGCGCCGGACCGAGCCTCACAACCGGGGCGGTTGCGGGATCGGGGACGCGCGCGTGATCCAGCAGGCGGATGACCAGGCTCATCGACCCCTCTTCCCGTAGAGGGCCAGCGTGGATCCATCGGGCTCCCGGAAGGACGCCAGCAATTCGAAGGAGGCGATCCGCGCTTCGAAATAGGCCTGCATCCGTGGAACCACAGCCTCCCAGGGTGGAACCGCGTTCACACCGCTCTTGGTGACCATGAAGTCGTACTGATCGAAGGTCTGGTAGAAGTCCCCCCGGTCGAAAGGATCCAGTCCCACCTCCACCGTGACGTGCCGCTTCATCCGGTTCACCAGCTGCACGACGGCCACCGGGAGATCCCGTCGGGCCGCGTAATAGGCGATCGTGGGTCCGTTCACCTCGCGCATATCGGGGATCACTCCCAGCCTGTAGGTCCTGTTCGGGAGCGGGGACCGGCCGGCGAGGTCCTTCTCCAGTCGTTCGACCAGCGGTCGGATGTTCCAGTCCCCCGTGAACCCGGTCCCCCATCCCCCGGCCAGCCCGGTGACGGGGACCAGGGCCAGCGCTCCTGCCGCCAACCGGACCCAGCCCCGGCCGGATGCGACCCGGCGCCAGAGAGTCACCAGACCGCCCGCCGCCATCAGAAGCAGGATCGGCAGCCAGGGGAGCAGATATCGCGACTGCTTGTTGGCCACGGCGAAGGTGAACACCGCATACAGGACCAGGGCCCAGCAGGGAAGCAGCCACCTCCCCCGGTCCGCTTTAGAACCACGCCACAGGAAGGCGACGATCCCGGCCGCCGCGGTGACGGTCAATGGCCACCCGAACAGCTTCCGGGGCAGCGCCTCGATGTGGAAGAGCGCGGACTCGAGCGTGAACGGTGAGGAGACACCGTCCGCCGCCGCCCCCGCGTGTACGACGGCTTTCATCACGAGGATCGGCAGGATTGGGAGGTAGAACGGGGCCGCGACCACGCCGCCGGCCAGGACCGCCAGGGCGAAATGCGCCCAGCGACGGCTCCGCTGATGCGGCTCCCGGCGCGAGGCGGCGCCCCCCGTGGCGAGGACCCAGATCACCGGCAGCGCCAGGAACAGGAAGAAAGTCCATTTGATCAGCATCCCGGCTCCGGACAGGAGCCCGAAGGCCAGGCTTCTGTCCAACCGGAGGAAGCCGTCGGTCGCAAGCAGCATCCAGGCCGCGACCACCACCGCGGCGGCCAGGGGAAGATCGAGCATGTATTCCCCGGCGTTGAGCCGCACTCCGGGTGCGGCCAGAAGCATCAGGGCCGCCCCGAGGCCGACGGGAGTTCCCATCAGTCGATTCCCCAGGAGCCACGTGCCGAGAATCAGCAGGGCCAGGAACAGGATCTGCGTCGCCATCGCGGTGGCGTAGGAACGCCCCGCCACGAAGTACAGGAGGGCGGTGACACCCGGCACGAGGGGTGGGTAATAGCCGGATGGAGTCAGCAGTGGATACTCCTCCGAGCCGTGCAGGATGTCCGCGAACACGCCGCCTCCCAGCGCCGATGGATGGCGCACCATCTGTTCGTAGATCAGACTGTCGCGCAGATGGACCGATTGATCCCATCCCGGGGGAGTCCCCGTTTCGATCAGTCCGGGGCTGAGGGCCAAGGCGAACGCCGCCAGCCCCAGCAGCAGGATCGAAACCTCCCGCCCAGGGGACCATCGCCGGATCGATCCGATGGAACGCCCCAGGGCGTCCATCGAGGTCGACAGGAGCGGCGAATCCATGGCTCTGTCTCTCACGCCGCCCCCCGCTTGAGATCCGCCACTCCGGAAGGGCTCGAGCCGTTGTTCCGGAGAAGCCGTCCGACCCCCTCGAAGAGCGCCGCCACGTAGATCGCCTGCTCGGCCACTCCGCGTCGATCCAGGGCGCACGCGGACCGGATGAGGTGGACGATCCGAATGGCCAGCCGGGCCACGAATCGCCATCCGCTGATCCAGTCCCCCGCCATGAAGTGCTTGGCGAAATAGGCACCGGCCCCGATGCCGTAGGCCCTGGAGAGGCGGCGATTCTGCTGCGCCGATCGCCAGGACCTGTGCCAGACGACCGCCTTCGGGGCGTACACGAGCCGATCTCCGGCCCGCAGGATCCGGTGAATCAGGTCCATGTCCTCGGCGCTCTCCAGGGGAGCCCCGGGGCCGAATCTCTCGTCGTAGGGCCCCCCCCGCCGAAGGAGTTCGCGCCCGGTGGCGAAGTTCCCACCCCCCCCCACGCGCCAGGGGTGGGTCCGTCTCGAGAAGACCGGGCTCCCCGCAGGGGCGTAGAACGAAGAGGTTTCCCCCGCGCCGTCCGCGTTGCTTTCCGGCAGCGTCCGTCCCACCGCGGCATCCGCCCGGCCGGCCCGAAGCGGCTCGGTCAGCTCGAAGAGCCAGGCCGGGTCCACCCGGCAATCGTCGTCGGTAAAGGCGATGACCGGCGACGTGCACTCCGCGATCCCCTGGTTCCTTGCCCGGGAGAGTCCGGTGCCGATTCCCCGCAGGTACCGGATCGGCGCCTTCCCTCCCTGCCGGCGACCGACGGCCAGCCGGGTCGCCTCGTCACGGCTCTGATCCACCACGATCACCTCGGCGGGGGGCGGCGAGCAACCCAGAACCGAGTCGAGGCAGCCCTCGAGCAGGGCGCTTCGATCGCGCGTGCAGATGAGAACCGAAACGTCCGGGAGGGTCGTCATGCTCGCCTCAGTGAGACCACAGTCCGCAACAGCGGGAGCAGTAGGGGAACAACCCATCCTCCCGCATGGCGCGACGGAACGTCTGGTACGAATCGTTGTTCCAGATCTCCAGGAACCGGTCCTTGCGGACGTTCCCGACGATCAGGTCGGGGCGGTCGGAGCAGGGGGTCACGTCGCCGTTCGGGAGGATTTCCGCCTCCAGCCAGGGGACGAAGCAGCGCGTCTTGCCGAAGGCCTCCTCCGGGCGGGCATAGTAGTCGTCGACCTGTCCCGGATGCAGGTCGGGCAGGAATCCGAGCGTCATCGCGCTCTTGCGCAGAGACATCTCCCGCATCTGAGAGGCGATCTTCCCGGAGTCGAGGACCGAGACGTCCATGACAAAGCCGCGCCACGACCCGGCGTGGGCGCTGAATTTTTCCCTGAAGTAGATTTCGTTGGCCCGCCCGATCTGCTCGGTCGTGAACCACAGCTGGGAGAGGATCATCCGATCCGCCCCCATCGCCTCCACCGTGTCGTACGTGTCGAGGAGCACCTCCTGATTTCCGGGAGAGATCGTCGTGTTCACGATGATCTCCGGCTTGCCGGCGTGGCCGTTGCGTGCCTCCCGCACGGCCTTGATCCCGTCGGCGATGCGCTGGAACGAGCCGTCCATCCCCCGGATGCGGTCGTGGATCTCCCGGGGACCGTCCACCGAGACCATGATCGCGTCGACCCCGAGCTCGACCAGGCGCTTCGCCTCCCGTGGGAGGTAGGTGCCGTTGGTGTTGATGCTGCAATAGAGGTTCTTCGACTTCACGTACTCCACGAACGGCATCAGGTCCCGGTGCAGGAACGGCTCCCCTCCCCAGAGGAAGACCCCGGTCTGGCTCCCGGCCACGTCGTCGATGACCGATCGCAGGGTGGCGAGATCGAGCTGCTGAATCTCGTGCTCCTTGGTGAGGTCGTGGAACAGCCCCTGCTGCCCCCACTGCCAGCACATGGTGCAGCGCAGATTGCACCGGTAGGTCATCATGAAGGTGAGCATCCGGGGGGCCGCCCATCGATCCGCCATGAACATCGGTCCGGTCTTCAACAGAAGATCTTTCAGCCGGGAGGCCAGGTCATACGACATGTTCGATCCTCATTTGCGCGGCGTCACCGCGGCCAGGTAGTTGATGGCCAGGTGTCCGTCCAGGTCCTGAAGCGTCCGGGCCATGCCGAAGCCCGCCCGGGCCGCCGATCGCACCAGCCGCTCGCCGGACAGTGCGAGCAGATTCAGTCCCAGGTAAATGCCCTTCAGGGGGGCGGACGCGACGCGACCGGCTCGACCATACCGGCGGACTAGGTATCCCTCCACGCCCATGGCGAGGACGGCGTTTGCCAGCTGCGGAACCAGCCTGAGATACCCGCCGTTTTCTTCCACCCGGGCCTCGCCGAACTCGCTCAGGACCTCCTCCAGCTCGCGCCGGCTCCAGCGATGGAGCCTGACCGCCGGCGGATAGGGCCAGATGCCGATCGTGGTCAGGAGGATCCGGCCGCCGCGGCGGGTCACCCGGACGAACTCGGCGAGCACCCCGCGGAAGTCCTCCATCAGGTAGAAAGCCTGCGTGCAGAGAACCAGATCGAAGCTGTCATCCCCGAAGGGGAGATGCGCCGCGTGGGACTGGACCTCCACGCCCCGATATCGTTCGAGATCGACGCCGACATGGCGCGAGGCTCGCCCCGCGAACAGAGCGCGGTAAGGCTTGTACTTGCATCCCACGTCGAGGATGTCGATCCCGGTCTTGCCGTTGAGGGCCGCCGCCTGGCGGCTCAGGCCCGCCGCGATCTCGTTCAGCATCAGATAGTCGTACTGCCACATCCGGGGATTCGCGATCCGGCGGGCCACCCTGGCCGCTTCCCGGGCTTCTTCCCGATCCGGCGCGATCGAATCGGCCAGGGCGCTCATGGCTCCTCCGTCACGGCGGCGGGGCCGGCCGGCCCCCCGTTTCCGGACCAGGCGGCCCGCAGGAACCCGCGGACGAGTCCGCGAGCGAATGCTCCGCTGGCCTGCACGTCCTGCCGGCGCCCCAGGAGAATCGCTCCTCCCAGGTCCCGGCCGGCATCCCAGAGGTTCCGCGCCATGCGCGCCGCCATGTGAAGGTCACCGCGGCGGAGGTGCTTTCCATAGAAAGTCCCCTGCCCTACTCCATAGCCCCCGAAGACCTTCACCTGGTCCGGCCCTCTCCTCCACGACCGGTGCGTCACCACCATCGCCGGCAGGTATCGGATCGGGACACCGGCCTGGAGCAGGCGGTACCCCAGATCGTTGTCTTCGGCGGCGGGCGCCGGAGTCCCCGGGCCGAGCCCTTCGTCGAAGCACCCGGTCTTACGCAAGAGCTCGGCCGGGATGGCCATGTTGTTGCCGAACAGAACGTCCCGGAAGGACGGGGCGGTGTACGTCGTTTCAAGATCCTGCTCCCTCAGCGATGGAGCGGTCACCGCCTCCCCTTCCGGAGAACCTGGAACGACCCGACCCGTGAGGGCGCACCGCGAGCCAGACCCGCGGGCCTCCCGGTCGATGACCTCCAGCCAGTCCTCGGCCACCAGGCAGTCATCGTCGGTGAAGGCGAGCCAGGGTGCCCGGGCCTCGCGCACCCCCAGGTTGAGCGCCGCGCTCTTCCCTCGCCGCGGGCAGCGGATGAACCGGATGGGCAACCCGCCCCGGTTGACCTCCGGCGGCGTCGCGTCCGTCCGGCTCTGATCCAGAACCAGGACCTCGGCCTCGCCGAATCGGGAGGCGGACAGGCTGTCCAGCAGACCGGCCAGGAGCGCCGGGCGATCCGCGGTGGCGATCAGGACGGAGATCCTCGGGGTCGTCACGCCGCCCTCCACGGCCGCTTCAAGGCCTCCGCGCCGGTCGGAACGGTCCGTCGTCCAGCGTCCCGGACGCCGCGCCAATACGTCCGTTCTCCCATCAGCGACTGCGCATGGCTCAGAAGAAGCCCCCGGAGCGCACACCGTTCCGCCGCGATCAACGTCCACCCCAGCGCCATCCAGGCGGCGGCCATGGCGTCGAAGGAAGACAGTCCTGACCATCGGGCCAGACGCTTGACGGGATGCGTTTCACGACGGGACAGGCGAAGCGTCGGGGCAATTGTCGGATGCTTCCCGGCGAGGAGGACGTCGGCCCGGCCGACGCCTTCGACATCGCGCAGCCACGCGGAGAAGCTCTTGTCATAGATCTGCAGCGCCACCGCCCGTGGCGAGAAGCGTATGTCGGCGCCCAGGTGGATCAGCCTGAAGCCCAGGTCATAGTCCTCGTTCCCATAGGCCACGAACGACTCGTCGAAGCCCCCCAGGCTGACGAACAGGGAGCGCGAGATGGAGGCGTGTCCCGAATGCCAGTCGTCAAATCGGAACCGGTAACCCGGTGCCGAGACTCGCTCGGCGAACTCCTTCCCCCAATCCTCGACCCCTTGCTTCAGGAAAGAGCGGCGCACGCCCGCGGCGAGCCCCATCTGCCCCAAGATCACACGCTCCCGAGAGGAGCCGTGCTCCTCGCAATGGATGGCGACCAGATCCGGCGCCGCGATCATGTCGTCGTCCAGGAACAGCAGAATCTCGCCCAGCGCCTCGGCGGCCCCTCGGTTGCGAGCCGAGGCCTGTCCCCGGTTGGGCTGTTGGACGACGCGGAGCCGCGATCCCCACCTCCCCTGGTTCAACATGTCCTGGGTCCCGTCGCTGGAGCCGTCCACCACCACGATGACCTCATAGTCGGCTCCGGGCTCTTTCTGACCGAGGAGCGCGGGCAAGGTCCGGGTCAGAATCCGCCGACGGTTGTAGGTCGGCACGATGATCGAGATCGACGGCCGGCTCACGAGGCCACCCCCCGCGGGGTCGGGACGAGCCGGCGAAGCAGCTCGCCTGCCGTCGACCTGGCCCAACTCCTCACACCGAACCCGGTTCGGACCTTGAAGGAGAACGACCACGGCGTGTCGTAATAGGAGATCTCGCTCCGGTGCAGCCGGTAGGGATTCGTCCCCGGGCCGTTGCCGCCGGGCAGGGTGGAGCAGGCTCCGGCATAGCCCGCCGCGGCGACCAGGCGTTGACATCTGGCATCGTGGAGGCCGTGGGGGTAGGAGAACAGGCGCACCGGCTGGCCCAACCGGTCTTCGATCGACTCCTTCGACCCGCGTACCTCGCTTTCCATTTCGGCTTCCGTGAGGTCGGTCAGGAGGGGATGGGTCCGACTGTGCGATCCGATTTCCATCCCCTGGGCCGCCAGCTCCGCCGCCTCACTCCATCCCATCAGGGAGCGGGGCCGATCGCCGTGCCGGGCGTCCCAGGTATTGGTCGCTCCGACCCGATCGCTCACCAGGAAAAAAGTGGCCGGGAAACCGAATCGCTTCAGGACCGGCAAGGCATGATCCATGAGGCTCAGGTATCCGTCGTCGAAGGTGAGTGCGACACTTTTGGGGGGGGCGGGGCGCAGGCCCCTCACGATCTGGAGCACGTCGTTCAGCGGCAGGACCCGATATCCGCCCTCGGCCAGCGCCACCATCTGCGCCTCGAACGCCTCCGGAGTCAGGCCCCACTCACGCAGCCTCTGCCCCGGGTCGCGATCGATCCAGTGGTAGACCATGATCCTGACGCCGGACGGGCCGCTCATCGGAACGCCTCCACCCACACCTTGCCCACCAGCCGCCGCTCCTCCCGGAACGCCCCGGCCAGGGCATAGATCAGCGCGAAGCCGGCCAGGCAGCCGACGGCTCGCAGCGCCACGGTCTGGATCGAGGGATCCGGCGAGGCGCTCTTCCAGGCGGCCAGAAGGAGCATGATTGGCAGGGCGGCGAGGAAGGGCGCTCCAAGCGAGCGGGTCAGGAATCCAGTCGTATCGAGACCGGCCCACCGGCAGGCGCGGACGATCACGATTCCAGCGTCGACGGCTACGATGGATACCAGCGTCCCCAGCGCCATTCCGGTGAAACCGATCCAGCGATAGAGGATGAGCACCAGCGTCAGGTTGAGGACGTACCTGGCTGCCTCGGCTCCAAGCAGGACGCCGATTCGGCCCACCCCGAACAGCAGGGTGGACGAAGCGAGGGAGGCTGCCATCATCAGGTTGGCCAGCGCGAACGCCGCCAGGACCGGATAGCTCGGCTCGAAGCCAGGGCCGACCCAGAGGCGCAGCAGGGTGGGACCATCCACCAGGAGGATGGTGACCAGCGGAAGGGCCAGCGCCAGGTTGACCCGGGTCCCGATCTCGAGCAGCCGGCCCGCCTCGGAGCGCCGCCCCAGGGCCTCCATCTCGGAGGCCATCGGGAAGAGGACTCCGGAGATCGGCTGCAGCCCTTTCGAAACGAATGACGCGAGGCTCACTCCGACGCCGAACACACCGACGGCCGCGGGACCGGCGAGAATCCCCAGCAGAAGGAGGTCGGCGTTGTCGAACAGGGTGCGCAGGCTCTCGTAACCAAAGGAGAGGGCCGAGAAGATCGAGACGTCGGCGGACAGGCCGGACCATTCCGGCCCTCCGGTCAGGTGGATCTGGGGCGCCACCCGCCGGATCAGCAGCCAGCGGGTCAGGTGTCCTCCAATCGACGCGGCCAGCTGGATTCCTCCCAACGCCAGAAGGCCATGACCGGCGCCAAGTAGAACGACGGTTGCGACCAATCGGAATGAGGCCCAGACCACTTCGACCCCCCCGAGCAGATGGAACCGGTGGAGTCCGGCCAGAACGCTCCGCGTGACCCCGAAGGGGAACGAGATCAGGAAATTGATCGCGATCAGGATCAGCAGGGCCCGGGCCTGCGGCTGGTCCGCCGCCGGGACATGGAAGTAGTCCAGCGTCGTGAAGCTCAGGAGAGTCAGGGCCCCGGCGGCGAAGACTCCGACCGCCAGATAAATCCGGAATATCGAACCGACCTCCCGACTGGCCTCACCCATCCTCCCGGTTCCCGCCAGCCGGGCCACGGCGCGAACCCCGGCTGCCCCGCTGCCCGCGTTGAGGAATCCCAGGTAGCTCCCCATGGCGGCAGCCAGCACCCAGATCCCGTACTGGCTCGAGCCGAGGTGCCGCACGACCAGAGGCGTCAGCAGAAGCAGCACGACGCCGTTGACCGCCGCGCCGGCATAGCCGGAGCCGATGTTTCGAACCACGCGCGAGAGGGTCACTCGGCCTCCCTGCTTCCCGAAAGGACTTCGGGGGGAGTGTCGAGAATCTTGCGCACAGCCATCCGGGCCCGCGCGAAGTGGCCGGTCTCGTCCCGCTTCAGGTGCTGAAATTTCTTCAGGCAATAGCCGGCCCAGGCCAGGCTGACCAGGGGTGGGAGCAGTCCCTGCTGGAACCCCATGGCCGTCGCGTAGCGACCCAGGGTGCAACGCAGCTCGCGGGCCAGCGGATCTCGCCCGTGCAGGAGTCGTTCCAGGGCGGCGAATGGATCCGGCTCCAGGTGTCCCTCGGTCCGGAACGCGACCCACAGGCAGAGATCCACGATGTCGTAGACGGGGATCGATTGCTCATCACAGAGTTCCCAGTCGATCACACCGTAGCGCTCGCCGTTCCCCAGGATGTTTTCACCGCAGAAGTCCCCCTGGGCCAGGACGCCTGGAAACGTCCCGCCGAAGCCCTCCCACACCTGTCGAGCCGCTCCGTCCAAGAGCGCACGCGAGCGGCCGGTCCGGTCCAGCTTCACGCTGAACTCGTCGGTCCAGCCGGTGACCAGCCCCCCTCCATCGGTCCTGGTCGCGCGGCCGAGCGCAGCGCTCCAGCTCGCGGCCCATGCCAGGAACCGGCCGAGACGTCCGTTGAGTCGCATTCCCGGGGTCAGCCAGGTGGAGACCTTCTCCCCCCGGAGAGCGCTCTGCAAAAGAGCCTGCCGTCCGGCCACTTCCCCGTAGTGCAGTAGCCGCGGGACCGACGTCTCCGGGATGCCCTTCCCGCGCTCGGTCAGATACAGGAGTCCCCGATGCTCCCTCTCCAGGTAATGGGCTCCCGCCGGATCGAACCCCACTTTGCCCACCGCCGACGGGAACCGATCATGCGGAAGAAAAAAGAGGTAGACCGACTGGTCTGCGTAGTCCTTGTCTTCATGAGGACGGTGGATCATGAGAACCGAGACCTCGCGCGCGGGAACGCCCATCGCCTTCGCGGCCACATCCCTGTAGGTTTCCGAAAGAGCGCTGATCATCCTGCTCTCCGCGCCACCACGATCAGGTTCGGCAGAAACATCCGGTGCAGCCTCAGGGCGCAGAGACACCGGGCGCCCAGGGCGAGCAGACGCTGCCGGGGCGCGCGAACACCAACGGCCAGCCGCAGGAAGTAGCGGAACGGATCCGGGCAGTCGAGCGGCACGAGGATGCGCGGCGCGCGCAGCGACGGGTAGGCGTAGTAGGTCTCGATTCTCTCGAACCCTTCCCGCCGTGCCTGCCGCACGATGCGGTGGCCGGCCAGCCCGATCCATCCCTGCCTTTCCAGCGCCACGACCCACCGCCCTCCGGGAATCAGGAGCGATCGGATGCGTTCGAGTCGAACCGGTGCACTGCCGTTCGTTCGATCCTCCAGAACCAGATCCAGGCCCGGGTCCCAGATCGGCCCGGGAGGAGTCGCCGTCCTCTCGAACCGGACCCCGGCCTCCCTCAGAAAAGCGAAGAGCTCGGACCCGTCCCCGCCGACCTCCAGCGCTCGCTGTCCCCGTCTCGGGAAGAGCAGGCTCCTCCAGAGCGGACCCGCTCCCCCGGGCTGGGGCAGCATCTCCGGGGTTGCGAACACAGGTTCCCGCACGAAGATCGGAACCTGCTTTCCGTGCTCTATCGTGTACAGCTCCGCCATTGAGAGCCTCCGGCTCCCTGACCAAAATGACTGAAACAAAACGACTTGCCTCTAACCGCTCCCCGCAGAGACGAGCGGCCGGAGCTGACTGGTGTCGCACTCCAGAGCCACTTGCCGCCGGAAGAGTTCCAACAAGATCCGGACTCGGTCGCCACCCTTCAATGTCGCGGCGACCTGTCCCTCGAACCCCGTGAACGGACCCTGGCCCACCCGCACCCGGACTCCCGGCTTCCATCGGACCGGCCGCAGCAGGAGGCGGATCCCCTCCTTCTCCATCTCACGCACCGACGAGAGCATCGTTTCACTGACCGCGAGGGGCGTCCCGCCGCTCATGACGACCCGGACCAGCCCGGGCGTCCACCGCACGCGGGGATACTCGATGCCGAAATCGAACCGGGCGAACAGATATCCCGGGAAGAGAGAGGCTTCCCGCCACGACTTGCGATCCGCGCGACCGATCGGCTTCCGGATTCGGGGACAATAGACCTCGATCCCCGCCTGATCGAGTGCGGCCTGCACCGAAGGCTCTTTTCTTGGCTTGGTCTGGATGGCATACCAGGTCATCACATTCCTCGTCAGAAAACCCGCAGTTCCAGGCGCAGGAAAAAGGTGTTGACCGTCAGATCGTCCCCCGTCACGCTCGTGACGTCCTGACTGCGCCGCCGGGCCTCCGCCACAATGTTCAGGTGCGGGTTGAGCGTGACTGTCCCCAGAAGGGCGCCGCCGGTATAGGTGAGGGCAATCCGGTCTCCGCTTTCCAGGACCGAGTTGCGGCTTCCGTACTCGCCGCGCACCGTCATCGAAGCCCGCTGTCCGATCCGTGCGGAGATTCCGGCATGGGCGTCCTGCGCCACCGTCACGTTGGCGACGCCTGAATCGGCGCCCAGTCCGCGGCGGTAGCCGGACACGAAATCCATCCGCCGGAAAGGATGGTGGAGCGAGGCGCTGGCCGTGATCCGGTTCTCCCGTTCCGACGCCCGGGAGACCTTGGAGACTCCGGCAGACAGCGTCCAGTCCGTCCGCGTCGGGATCCCGTGCGACCAGGACAGGTCCATCCCCTGGGATTCGGCCCCGTCCACCCCGGCGCCCTGGAAACCGAATCGGGAATAGCTGTAGGTGGTGGAAAAGGCGTCCTCCCGTCCAATCTGCTTCCTGATCCCGAGTCGTCCGGAGTCCATGTTGCTGTCGACGCTCGGGCTCAGATCGAATCGCTCGATCCGGCTCGATGCGCCGAGCTGCAGGGACAACGAACGGGAGAGGCTGGCATCGAACGCCGCGTCAGCGAAGTTCCTCCAGCGCCTGGTCAGGCGGGTCAGGATGACCGCCTCGCCGGCCGTTTCCCCGGTGTCGACCTGGGACAGGTCGCGACTGGAGTAGAAGCGCTCGAGAAGTCCAAGCCTGCTGCGGGGGCTCACGACGTAGCGTGCATCGAGATTGAGCGCGTGATTGACGGTGTCGAACTGACTGTTGCTGCCGTAGCGCGTGTAGAAGGGCGTGTACCTCGACGACCACTCGGTCCTCGGGCTCCTCCGGCGACCGGTGACGTCGGCCCGCAGGTCGGTGATGGAATCTCCCTCCCGGCTTCCGCCGTCGGATGCGAGGCCGGGATTGTTCGTGAGCCGCATCCCCATGCCGACGTTGAGATCGAACCCGTCGGGCGTCGGACCGCCCGGGGCCTGGGCGCGCGCGAGACCCGCCTGCAGACCCCACACCACCACGAGCAGGCTGAGGATCCGCCGCGACGCCGCGAGCGATCGGACCGACCAGCTCCACTTCACGAGTTCACCGCCGATTCGACAGGCACCGGAGTCAGTCTCTGCTCCGGATTCCAGCCGGTGATATTTCTGTCGCAGGAGCGCCCATGTCATCAGCATGGAATTGCATCTGCGCAGGTCCCATAGCAAACCGCTCCACGAGCACGTCCTCTCGCATTCGATGTCGGATTAACGGACGACGATGGTGTCCCCGGGCTCAAGAACTAGATTGTCCCCGGGTCTTTTTCCCGACACGATGTCCTTGTAGGACACCTCGATCACTTTCTCTCCGGCCGGCGAGCTCCGGTAGATGACCACCCCGTTCTTTCCTCCGAACTGAGTTACCCCGCCCGCCATGGATATGGCCTGGAGCAGCCGGACCTTCGACCGCACGGCCACCGGCCCGGGCTTGGCGACTTCTCCGAGGATGTACAACTTGATGCTGTTCACTTCGCGCACGATCACAGTCACTGAAGGATTGCTGAGGAACTCCTTGAAGCGGGTTTGCAATTCCTTCCCGAGCTCCACGGGCGTTTTCCCCGCGGCCATCAGATCCTGCAACAGCGGCAGGGAGATCTTGCCGTCCGGCCGGACGGGGACCTCCCGCGTCAAGTCGGGGTCGCGCCAGACCGAGATGAGCAGCACGTCTTCAATGCCGATCCGATACTGGCTCTCCAGCGGGAAGACGAGCCGGGCGGTGCCGGCTATCCCGGGATCCTGATCGATGCCGTCCCCCTTCTCGGTCGTCGTCGGTTCGACCGGGGCACCATCCGGTGTGCCGGCGAAGACGATCAACACGAAGAGACCCGGGATCGTAAGAAGGAGAGGGATGATTCTGTTCGGAGACTTCAACTGGATGTTGCTCCCCTTAGCAAGAGATGCCAGAGCCTCGAACCGAACTAAGGGGGAACTCCAACGAGACATCGAGATGATACTCTGATATCTCATGAGACAGTTCAGACAATACCCCTGAGCTTGCCACTGTTACCCTGCCTTAAGTCATTTGGGCCAAAGGTTTTCTCAGTTTATATACGATGATTCTGTGGTGGGTCAAGGTTTACTTGCTCCACTGGGTATTCCGGTTGCCGTATTTGATTGATTCGGTTGCGCTAAACCACACCTTGAAACGGTCGCCAGAAGAGTCCGCTACGGGCGCGGATAAATCATTATGTCATGGCGATTTCAGAAACGAACCGATTCGCCAGGAAAGTGACGGTTCCACCCTCATTCTAGTCAAGGCATGAAATAGGTGAGACTCTGTTTTCGGCCTGTGGAATGCCCCCTCACGCGAGCTTCGCCCCCTTCAATTCCCCGACCTTCCGGGAGGCAACGCCGCGGTTACATCGGGTGAACTCTCTACGACCGCACGGGCACTCCATCAATGAGTGAATCCCTGAAAAGCCCTCAGGGAAATCATGGATTCCCCGGCGTGTCCCGGGATTCATGCCCGTGGGGATGTTGTAGGACGGAACGGGCTAGGAGGCGATGGTCAAGGCCAGTTCGGCCCCCTCGCCTGGACAGAGAACGCCGAATCGACTGGTGTATCCCAGCGGCACGTCGTAGTAGCACCCCTTCTCCGGCTGGTAGATCTCGCAGGAATCGAACGGGCGGGAGTAGACGTGCACGGACACGGCGCGCGAGCCGAACTCCTCCAGGTTGTGCACGGAGTGGATCGGCTCGTTCGGGTCCACGGCGGCGGGGTGACGGGGATCCATGGCGTAGCGGACCGACGGCTCGATGAGGCAGGTGCGCGCCTCGGGATTCTTCCTGATCAGCCTGTAGTTGCGCACCTCCAGCCGGCCGATCGGCACTCCCATCCAGCATTCCTGTCCGCGGTGATTGTGGATGGCGGACACCTGGCCGGGCTCCCAGCCGATGGCGACCACTTCGAACAGATCGTTGCGGTGGATGAGGTTCCGGGTGTAATGGCTGCGCCGGAAGTAGAGGAACGGCCGGAGGGAAGCCGGATCGAGGACGGTCCGGCCGATCTCGTCCAGGACCCCGTCGCGGGTGAACGAGGGGGCCGGGATACCGCAGAGCCCCCGGACAAGATCCTGGATCGTGCGCGTCGTCACCGCCTCGGGCCGTGGCGCCATGGACAGTATTCTACCGCTCCTTCGTGATCGGGATCCCGTCAAGTGACAGGAGCCTCCCGATCGGGTAGAGGCCGATCCGGTCGTCCCACCACGGCGAGCGCCGGTAGAAGAAATCGAGACGCGCCTCGGGGCTGGCGGCGAACTCCTTGTCCTCCGTGAGCCGCCGCTCGAACTCCCCTCTCAAGGCCGGGTCTTTGGCTAGCATGTCGCGGGCCAGCGTTTCCATCACGTACGGCTCGGCGTACTCCTTGCGCTCGAAGACGGCGTTGAACATGCCCCACGCGAGACACGAGTCGGGGGCCTGCGGCTCCAGCAGATGGATGGCGACCCGCGCCGCGCGCTGGTCCAGGGGAACGACCGCAGATCCCGCCGGAAACGAGAGACGCGCGCGGACCGGGACGCAGGTTCCGGGCGTGGCGCCCGAGCGCCCGCCCCCCTCCCCGGGCGGGAAGAGCACCTGGCGTCCTTCGAAGGGGCGCGAGTGCCAGACCGGCGCCTCGCAGCGGTACGTCTCGACCTCCCCCTCCCAGGGGCGGGTGGTCTCGCGCACGCGAAGTCCGTGCGCCGCGAGCGTCCCGATCACCGCCGTCCACGGCGCAGGGACGATGTAGGCGCGCGGCGGCGCGACCGACAGGGTCACCTTGAGCGACGACTCGCGCGCCACGGTGATCTCGATCGGCTCCTCCGAATACTCGATCCGCCGGGCGCCCGAGATCGTGCTTTGCGACACGCGCGACCGGTGGCCGCGATACAGGAAGGGCGTCGTCGTCCCGTCCGGCTCGAGGCGCAGGGGGATGCGCGCGTCGGGGTCGTAGCGCGTCCCCGCCGCGATGGCCTCCGCATCGGCCGACCGGCCCATGCCGGTGAGGCGGGCCGCGTCGCGGTTCGCGATCTCGAGGAGGGCGCGCAGGAACTCGTACGTCCCGCGCACGCGCGTCCTGTAGTCCTTCAACATGTGGGTCTCGAGGAGGACCGCCGGGCGGTTCTGCAGATTGATGTATCCGGTCGAGAAGCGCGGCAGGTCCTGTCCGGCCTTCAGCCCCTGCGCCGGATCGGTCTCGTCCTTCAGGTTGATGAACGGGCCGATGACCTGCCCCGCGGCGCCGACCGAGGCCTCGACGTAGGGGGCCAGGGAATCTCGCTGCCACTCGGCGATCGCGGGGACAATATCCGGCCCGGTGTCGATCCCGTACGTCGTGTCGTACTGGTAGTCGGCGCCGTCGGTCACGTGCGTGTCGACGAACAGATCGGGGAGCCACCGGTTCCACAGCTTCAGGAAAGCGCGCGTTTCGGGCGCCTCGGCCTTCATGTAGTCCCGGTTCAGGTTCAGATTGCGCGCCTGCGTCCGCCAGCCGGTCTCCTCGGGCCCGTTCTGGTTGATCCGGTTGTGGGCGGAGAAGCGCTCGTGGCCGTCCGCGTTGTAGATCAGGATCACGACCGGGACGACCCGGTCGAGAAGGGCGGCCTTCTCCTTCGTCACGACCATGTCGCGGAGGAGGGCCAGCGAGGCGTCCTTGCCGTCCATCTCGCCGGCGTGGATGGCGTTCTGCACCAGGACGATCGGCCGGCCGGCCCGGTGCAGCGCCGCCGGATCGAATACGCCGTCCTTCGAGGCGACGATCGCGACCAGGTCCCGCCCCTCTCCCGTCTTGCCGAAGGTCTCGAGGCGCACCTGCCGCGGCGCGGCGGCGGCCAGCCGGCGGGCGTAGTCCAGCGTCTCGGCGTAACGCGGAGTCGTCCTGAAGCCGGCCGCCTCGGCCGGCGTCCGCCAGTCCGTGGCGGGCCGGGACGGCGCCGCGGCGGCCGGGGCCGCCGGACGGGCCGCGGCGAACGACAGGAACAGGAGGACCGACAGGATCGTGGCGGTGCGGGCGACACCCTCCCGGATTCGATCACAGAGTGGCCGAGCGTCGTTCATGGCGGCTCCTGGAGTCCTAGCTGTAGGCGACGTCCGGGTGCAGGAGTCGCAGCAGAATACCGAAGGCGGGTTGGTAGACGACGTCGAACACCTGCCAGGCGATCATCAGGCCGACCAGCGATATCACCGGGTTCCGTCTCAGGGACTCGATGAGACCGCCGAACGTTCCCGGCATGAGGCCCTGCACGATGCCCCCTCCATCGAGAGGGGGCAGAGGCAGCAGGTTGAACAGAAAGAGGAGCACGTTCAGGTTCAGCGCCACCGAGAGGAGCAGCGCCACCGCGTGCAGGATCGAGCCCTCCGGCGTGCCGGCCGCGGGCTCCACCAGCCGGCTGAAGTTGATCCTCTGCGGCGCAACGAACACGCCGCGCGCCAGGAGCATCCTGAGGGCCGCGAACGACAGTGTCGCGATGAGCAGGTTCCCCGCCGGCCCGGCCGCCGACATGGCCGCCAGGCGTTTCGGGTGGCGGCTCCCCCAGCCGGGGTCGAACGGGGTCGAGGCCCAGCCCATCATCCAGCCGGACGTGAAAAACGTCAGCAGCGGCACGACGATCGTGCCGACCGGCTCCCGCCTGATGTGCGGCCAGGGGTTCAGGGACACCTGGCCGCCGTGGTAGGCGGTGCTGTCGCCTCCCAGCCAGGCGACGAGCGCGTGGCAGGTCTCGTGCACCGTCAGCGTGAAGAGAAACACGACGAACCAGACGACGAACTCTCCGGCGTTCGGCAGCGCTTGCACCGGTGCATTCTATCCCGTCCCGGCGGCCCGACGCCGGGCGAAGTCACGCCCGCGAGACATTACGAGAACGGAATGGGTGACCTGATTCGCGGTCAATGACACAAGTTCAAGCCACGAGAATGGCGTCGAATTCGGCCCAAGTGCTCGCTGGCAGGGCGTTTGCACCGAACCTCCCTCAAGGGAGGTGCGGACATGCATGCGCGAACACTTGCAGTCGGCCTGCTCTCTCTGGCAGTGCTTCTCGCGGACCACCGAGCCGCATCGGCACAGTCCACGGATTCGTCGTGCGCCATCCTGAGCATCGGCATCGTCACGAACGCGGCGACGGTCTTCCCCGGCTCGACGATCGGCATCGGAGGGCGCGTCAGGAACTGCTCCTCGAAGAAGGCGCGATGGACTCTCGTCGTCTCCGGTACGTCGAGCTGCGGTCAGAAGGCGGAGGTCGCCAGGAGCAGGCTCGTTCTCGGTCCTGCGGAGAACACGACATGGGCCATCTCCTACCCGATGCCGGCCGTAACCTGTTCCGGCATCTGGGAGGCGACCGCGCAGCTTGATGACGACCGCGAGAATGGCGGCTCGGCGATAGCGACCGGCATGACGACCGTCATCGTCGAGTAACGGGGTCCATGTTGAGCAGAGCGCAGAGCAGGTGCGCCTGGTAGAGGGCGTCGTAGTCCGCCCTGTGGACCAGCGCCGTGTCCAGGCGCGGCACCGAGGGCAGGAGGATCTCGAGGTTCTCCTTGCCCGTGTCGAACCAGCCGATCCCGAGGCGCCCCATCGCCAGCGACTTGATGTCGAGCGACTTGTAGCCGAACGGGTTCGGGCGGCCGAAGAGGGCGTAGTAATAGCTGATGTAGGACCAGTCGAAGCCGACGTTATGCCCGACGAAGACGGCGCGCGCCGTGGCGCGCCGGACGCTCTCCTCGACGAACCCGGTCAGCCGGCGCATCGCCTCGTCGGCCGGGATCCCGGCGGCCTCGAGCCTGTCGCGCGGAATGCCGTGCACCGCCATCGCCTCCTTGTCGAACCGGCCGCCGATCGGCTTGAGCTCGACGTAGAAGCGATCGTCCGCCGGCTTCCAGGCCCCGCCGGCTTCGGCCACCGGGACGGCGCCGATCGACACCAGGTTGTAGAGCCCCGGCACCGGCCCCGACGCCTCCACGTCGACGCTGAAGAAGACGGTGTCCGGCATCAGCGCGGGAACCCCGGCGGCGCCTCGGACGTCTCGATGGTGTAGCCGCGGCCGGTGGTCGGATCGGAGGCGCCCAGGACGACGGCGCCGTCGGCGATCCGGAACCCCACGGTGACCTGGACCGTCCCCTTCGGCCCGGGGGGAAGTCCGGGGATTCGCACCCACCCGAGGTCATGGTTCTGGGCGACCCGCTCCGTCAGGCCGCGCAGGATGTGGAGCCTGATCTCCCTCTGATTGTCGGCGCTGGTCTTGAAGGTCACGAAGCGCATCACCGGCGCCCGCGTCCCCTGCGGCAGGACCGGCGTGAAGGCCCCCCTGGCGGTTTCGATGCCGAGGGACTCGGCCAGGCTGCCGTCGGACCCGACGATCGGCGACACCTGCTCGACGACGAGGATGGCGGGAATCGCCGCCGCCGATCCCGTTCCCGGGGCGGCGCCGGGAAGGGCCATCGGGCCCTCGCCGCCGGCGGACGGCGGGGATCCCGTCCCGCCCGGGGGCCGTGCCGCACCCCACGGTTCGTCCGGGCGGGGCTTGGGCAGTTCGTCCGGCAGCAGCAGGATCGCAGCGATCCCGAGGAGCACGACCGCCACGGCCGCACCCCAGAAAACACGATTCATCGGGTCCTCCGCCCGTCCGGGGCACCGCCTCCGGGAGCGGCGGTCATTCTAAGGTAGATTGCCCCGCGACCGGGGGTTGATCCACGCAGCCGCTCCCGCGGGTTCAGGCGCGCGGGCGGCGATCCATCCGGGCGATCCAGTCGACGACGCGCGGGTGGTCCTTCCCCGGCTTCTGGTAGTCCACCAGGATCTTGTGGAACAGGTGCGGGTCGTTCGGGTCCTGAATGGTCGCGTACCTGACGAACGGGAAGGCGGCGACGTCGGCGGCCGAGAACTCTCCCAGCAGGTAATCGCGCCCGGTGAGCATCTGCTCGAACAGGTCGAGGTAGCCCTGCATGGCCCGGCCGAGCCTCTCGACCCGCTTGAGGTCGCGCTGCCCCTCCGGCTTGGTCAGCTCGGCCTCCATGTCGTTGGGGGGCCGCTTCCAGACCCGGTTGAACCAGTCGATGAACACCATGCATTCGGCCCGGCGGGCGGGGTCCTTCGGGTACAGGGGCGGCGTGTCGGCGAACTTGTCCTCCAGGTAGCGGACGATCTCCATCGAATCGACGACGACCTTGCCGTCGTCCACCAGGACCGGCACCAGGTCCTGGCCGCTGACCTGGCGCACTTCCGTCCGGTCCCCGAACGGCATGACGACCGACTTCACCTTGAGCCCCTTGTGCGCCAGGGCGAGGGCGACCCTCTCGACGTTCGTGGACATCTCGACGCGGTAAAGTGTGAGCATGGCGGCTTCTCCTGTTGAAACGGCCCTATAATGGTCCCATCATACCGCCGACAGGAGCTGCATATGGACACCCTGGGTGAAGACGAAGTCAAGACGCGGATCCAGAAGATCCTGGACGAGATGATCAATCCGGCGGTCGCCTCCCACGGCGGATACGTCGAGCTCCTGGACGTCAAGGAGAACGTCGCCTACCTCAAGCTCGGGGGGGGCTGCCAGGGATGCGGCATGGTCAACGTGACCCTGAAGCAGGGGATCGAGGCCACGCTGAAGGAGGAGATCCCCCAGCTCGCCGGAGTCATCGACCAGACCGACCATGCGGGCGGCTCCAACCCCTACTACCAGCCGGCCAAGTAGATCGACCCTGCGCGCGCCGGGGGCGATCCTTCTGATCTCGACGTACGAGCTGGGGCGCCAACCGCTGTCCCTGGCGTCCCCCCTGGCCGCGCTCGAGGAGGCCGGGTTCTCCCCCGCCGCTCTCGACCTGGCGGTGGAGAGGCTCGATCCGCAGTCGGTCCGCCGTGCCCGGCTCGCCGCGGTGGCCGTCCCGATGCACACCGCGCTGCGGCTCGGAGTGAAGGCGGTCGAGCGGATTCGATCGATCAACCCCGCCTGCCGCATCGCCCTGTACGGCCTGTACGCCAGGCTCAATGCCGCATCCCTGCTCGCGCGCGGCGCCGATTTCATCATCGGGCCGGAATGCGAATACCCGCTCCTGCGGCTGGCGCACGATCTCGACCGCGGCGGGACGGGTCTGGACCTGGAGGGGGTGGGCACCCTGGAGGACATCGCCGGCCCGCCTGCCCCCGCCGTGCCGTGGCGGCGGATCCCCTTCGTGGTGCCGCGGCGCGCTTCCCTGCCGCCGCTCGACCGCTACGCCCGCCTCGAGCACGAGGGCGGGACGCGCCTCGCCGGCCAGACCGAGGCGAGCCGCGGCTGCCTGCATCTCTGCCGCCACTGCCCGATCCCGCCGGTCTACGGAGGCCGCTTCCTCGTGGTGCCGCGCGACGTGGTCCTGGCCGACATCCGCAACCAGGTCGCGGCCGGCGCCACGCACATCACCTTCGGCGACCCCGATTTCCTCAATGGGCCCGGTCACTCGCTCGCGATCCTCCGGTCGGCGCGGGCCGAGTTCCCCGGGCTGACCTTCGACTTCACCGCCAAGATCTCGCACCTCCTCAAGCACCGCGACCTGCTTCCGGAGATGGCGCGCCTCGGCTGCCTGTTCGTCGTCTCGGCGGTCGAGTCGATCGACGACCATGTCCTCGCCATCCTCGACAAGGGACACACGCGTGCCGACGTCGAGGCGGCGATCGGCCTGACGCGCGGCGCCGGCATCGCGCTCCGCCCGTCCCTCGTGCCGTTCAATCCCTGGACCGGCTTGCGCGAGTATCGCGACCTCCTGGCGTTCATCGAGCGGCACGACCTCATCGACCACCTCGATCCGGTGCAGCTCGTCATTCGTTTGCTCCTGCCCCCGGGATCGCTGCTCATCGGCCACCCCGCGATGCGGCCGCACCTGGGAGCGCTCGATCCCGGGAGGTTCACCTACGAGTGGTCCCACCCCGACCCGGGCATGGACCGCCTGCACCGGGAGCTGAGCCGCCTCGTCGAGGAGGCGGCGATCGACGGCGAGGACCCGCGCCTGACCTTTGACCGCATCGTCTCGCGCGCCGGGGATCGCCCTATCCAGGCCCGCTCGCCGATCGTCCACGACAAAGGGCGCCCCCCGCGCCTGACCGAGCCCTGGTTCTGCTGAGCGGAGCCCACCGAGGGTCAGTTGGACCCTTTCCGTCCCATCGAAGCCCGGTTCTAGCCCGGAAGCTCCTGCTCCCGCGGCGAGCCCGTTCGGCGCGGGTGACCAATTCGTAATCGCCTCGTCCTTGCTTGAATCATTCCGGTAATCACCTAGATTGGATCCCCGCGCGTGCCTCAGGAGTCAGGGGCCAGCGGCCAGGGCCATGGCCGGACGATTGACGCGTCCGGTTTCGACGATGCGCGCTTCGAGGCTTCGAACCGTGAGCGGAAGGCGATGGGTACCGCACCTTGTGCTGCCGCTTCTGATCGCAATCGCAGCCCTGTCCTGCGCGACACCGGCTGTGCAGCCGACGCTGATGCTCGAGCAACACTCTCTCCGGATTCCACTCACGATCGAAGCGGACGGCACGGTGCTCCTGGCGGAGCGGCCCCCCCTGATCGGCCGGATCGATCTTTCGCCCATCCTGCGGGCGGAGGGGATCGAACCCGGGACGCCGGCGAAATCGACGGTGCAGATCATGATGCACTACGGGCGTCTCTATGTCGTGGCCGACTCCTTCCGCGCCATCTGGGAGATCACGCCCCGCCCTGGAACGACCGCGGCCTCGTTCCGGTCGATTCCCGTGGTATCGGGGACCGGCCAGGAACCGATGAGAAACGTCCGGCTGTCGCGTTACGGAGCGTCGCAATCATCCTGCCTTCGCCTCGATTGGGCCGGGGGGAAGCCGGTCTTCATCACCCCGAGTGGAGACGCCCGGAATGATTGTCCGTAGGGCGGCGGGCCTCACCGTCGCGCTCGTGCTGGGCATCACCCTTGCGAACGCCGCGCCAAAGGTCGAGGCGGACCCTCACGAGCTGTACGACAGGGCGTGCGAATTCCTGGCGGACGGCGAACTCCGGGCGGCGGCCACGTCGCTCTCCCGGCTGAAGTCCCTCATTGCGGATCGGCCCGACTGGGATCCCGAGGGCGTCTTCGCCAAGGAGCTTTTGCCCCCGCTCTCCGACAGGCTGAGCCGGCTGCAGGGCGCGAGCCGCCGGCTCGACGAGTTCACCGTCCAGTCGCTCGAGGATCTGGAGCCGCCGGATATCAAGAAGGACATCTCGACGGTGCGCGACTACACGGAATGGGCCACGACCGTCATCGAGCGCCTGCGCGGCGAACGGGATCGCATCATCGCCTCCTCTCTGAGCAATCCGGAGGAGCGGGCCTTCCTGACTCACACGGAAAGCTACGTGAGGACCGAGCGGCTCCTCGAGGTCGAGGTGCTGAAGCGAATGGCCGATACCGCCGGCGACGATATCCTGGGGCTGCTCGGGGGAGACCCGGAGCTCGAATCGGTCCTGGTCCGCTTCCGGCAGCTCAAGCGGGAGCTCATGAAGATCGTGGCGGATCGGGACCAGCTCGAAGGCGAGGTGAAGGAATCGCACGAGCGAGGCGAGGCCGTCCTCCGCGTGCTGGCGGCCCTGGTGACCGACGACACCCCGCTCGAGTCCGGCCCGGGCGGCCGCAAATCCGCGAACGTGGCCACACTCTTCCCGCGCTTCCTGGACGGCAAGCTGACGGCGATGCGCGCGCGGGCTTCGCTGACGCCATCGGAGCTCGAGGCGTTCCGGGCGGATCTGGATCGCTACACCCGCTACAACCGGGTGCTGCACGAAGCCGGCATCGGGCCGGACCAGGGCCCGAGGATCGACGCGCTGGCGAAAGCGGTGCATGACCTCCCGGTGGATGCCGGCGACCTCAAGGCCTTTTCGGCAGTCGGCCCGGCGTGTCTGCTGCTCATCGGTGCCCTGACGCTGGCGACGGGGTTCGCGGCGTGGCTGGCGATTACGCGCGGCCGGCGGCTCGCGTCGCTCCACCGTTCCGCGTCCGTCCGCCTCCCGATCACCGCAGCCGAAACCCATGGGTCCGATGCCGACCGGCACGCCGTCTGACCGGGGGCCGTGGCGCAGGCTGGCACCCTCCCGTCTCACTCTGCATTCCCGCACTCTCGCCTACGGCGGCCTGGGCTTCGCTTTCGGACTGACCCTGACCCTGGTCGGCTACCTCGTCGACTACTACGCCCTCTACAAGACGCTGCCCGAGGCGATCGGCTTGGCCATGATCCAGGGGCTCCACCGGGTGACGCCGGTGCATTTCTTCACGGACCTTTTCGCCCCGATCCTGGCGGCCATGGGGGCCGCGGCGGGCCACCTCCATGATCGGCTCAGGTACCACTCCAACCATCTCGAAGAGATCGTCGCCTCGCGCACCGAGGCCCTCAGACGCAGCCAGGAGCGCTACGAGATCGCCGCCCGCGGGTCCAACGACGGGCTCTGGGACTGGGACCTCGTGACCGGCAGGATCTACTATTCCCCGCGCTGGAAGCGGGGGCTGGGCCACGATGAGGCGGCGGTGGACGACAGCCCGGCGGCGTGGCTCGATCGCGTCCACCCCGACGATCGCCCCGGGCTCGAGGCGCGCATCCAGAGCCACCTGGCCGGAGGCACGGAGCACCTCGTGGCGGAATACCGCGTCCGCCACGCCGACGGGTCCTATCGCTGGATGCTGTCGCGCGGCATCGCGGTCCGCGACGAGGCCACCGGGAAGCCCTATCGCTTCGCGGGATCCCAGACCGACGTGGACGAACGGAAGAAGATGGAGGAGCAGCTGATGCACCTGGCCCTCCACGACCCGCTGACCGATCTGCCGAACCGCACGCTGTTCTTCGACCGCCTGTCGCATTCCTTCAATCGGGCGCGCAAGCGCCGGAAGGACGAGAGCCTGGCGATCATCTTCGTGGACATCGACCGGTTCAAGAACATCAACGACAGCCTGGGCCATCTGGTCGGCGATCGCGTCCTCAAGGAGGTCGCGACCCGATTCCGGGCGTGCATCGAGCGCGTCATCGGCTCGCAGGGTGGAGAGGACGAAGACCGGGGGCCGCTCCCTCGCGCCGGCCGGGACTGGACGGTGGCCCGGATGGGGGGGGACGAGTTCACCGTGCTCCTGCAGGGCGTCGAGTCGCTCCGCGAGGCGACGGAGGCGGTGCGCGAGCTCGAGCAGGAATTCAGGAAGCCCGTCACGATCGAAGGGCGCGAGCTCTACGTGACGCTGAGCACCGGGATCGTGCTGGGTCCGGGAGAGTACGAGCGTCCCGAAGACCTGCTGCGGGACGCCGATACGGCCATGTACCGCGCCAAGGCCCACGGCCGCGCGCGCTGCGAGATCTTCGACGAGCGGATGCTGGCGCGGGCGCAGGAGCAGCTCCGGCTCGAGACGGATCTCCACCTGGCCGTGGAGCGCGAGGAGTTCCACGTCGTCTTCCAGCCGATCATGGAGCTCGCCACCGACCGGCTCACCGGTTTCGAGGCGCTGCTGCGGTGGCGGCACCCCGAGAGAGGGCTGATCCCACCGACCAAGTTCATCCCGCTCGCCGAAGAGACCGGGCTCATCGTGCCGCTGGGGAGCTGGATGTTCACCGAGGCCTGCCGGAGACTGCGGCACTGGCAGGACCTCGATCCCCGATTCCAGGGACTGACTCTGGCGACGAACCTGTCGCTACGGCAGATCTACAGCCCCGCCCTCGAAGAAGAGATCACCACGCTGGTGGAGGAGGCCGGCCTGGACCCCGCTCTCCTCCATTTCGAGATCACCGAGAACACCCTCATCGAGCATCCCCGGCAGGTGACCAAGATGCTCCTGCGCCTGAAGAGACGGGGCTTCAAGGTGGCGATCGACGATTTCGGGACGGGCTACTCGTCCCTGGCCGCCCTGCAGAGCCTCCCCGTCGATCTATTGAAGATCGACCAGGTCTTCGTCAGCCGGATGTGCGAGACGGGCAAGGCGCGCGAGATCGTGGCGACGATCGTCGGACTCGCCCGGGCGCTCGGCCACGAGGCCATCGCCGAAGGGATCGAAACCGCGGCGCAGATCAAGGAGCTCCGCCGGATGCGCTGCACCTTCGGCCAGGGGCACATCTATTCGCCCGCGCTCGAAGGGGACTCGGTCGAGACCGAGGTCCTGGCCCGCTACTACCCCGACCTCCCGAAGTCCGGCAGGCGCGAGGCCGGCCTGCGCCGGGCCCGCTGAATCCGTCCGCCTTCGGGTCGCCGGCAATCGAAAGTCCTCCGGACACCGCTTCTGTCCGCTTCCGGGATGGCGATTCCCACGAGCGGGCGCTTCCACGTCGGGATGGTCGGACCGTCCTGCCGGAAGTGCCGTGTCTGCATCAGTCACCGGACGGAGTGACGGGGACGGTTTCAGCTCCCCGCCGCGCCGCCCCGTTCGAAGGCCGCGATCGCCCCCTCCTGCTGCAGGAGGAAGCTCAGCTCGTCGAGGCCGTTGAGCAGGCAATAGCGCGGGAACGGCTCGATCGGGAAGGTCGCGCTCGTCCCGTCGGCCAGGGTGACGGTGCGGGCCTCCAGGTCGATGGTCACCGTTCCGCCGCCCGCCGCCTCGACCAGCTTCCGGTGGAACGCCGGCCCGACGGCGATCGGCAGCAGTCCGTTCTTCAGGCAGTTGTTCCGGAAGATCGACGCGAACGAGGTGCTGACCACAGCGCGGAAGCCGAAATCGGCGAGCGCCCAGGGGGCGTGCTCGCGCGACGACCCGCATCCGAAATTGTCCCCCGCCACGAGCACCCGCGCCGCCGCGGCGTCGGGGCGGTTCAGGACAAAATCCGGACGCGGCGAGCCGTCCCCGGCATAGCGCCAGTTGGCGAACAGGTGCCGGCCGAGGCCGGCCTTCCCGGTGACCTTCAGGAAACGAGCCGGGATGATGATGTCCGTGTCGATGTTGTCGATCGGCAGGACCAGGTAGGTCGACGTGATGGCGCGGATCATCCCATCATTTCCCGCGCGTCGGCGATCCTGCCGGCGACGGCGCTGGCCGCGGCGGTGAGCGGGCTCGCGAGGAAGGTCCGCCCGCCTTGTCCCTGCCGGCCCTCGAAGTTGCGGTTGCTGGTGCTGACGGCGTACTGCCCCGGCAGGATCTGATCGCCGTTCATCGCGATGCACATCGAGCAGCCGGCCTCGCGCCACTCCCCCCCCGCTTCGCGAAACACGCGGTCGAGGCCCTCCGCCTCCGCCTGCCGCTTGACCAGTTGCGAGCCCGGCACGACGAGCAGGCGCACGGTGGCGGCGATCTTCCGGCCGCGCAGGAGCGCCGCGGCCTGGCGCAGGTCGCTCAGCCGGGCGTTGGTGCAGGAGCCGATGAACACGACGTCGATCGGATGTCCCAGCAGGCGCTGCCCGGGGCGGAGCCCCATGTAGTGCAGCGCCCGCTCGATCGACGCCTCGCCGTCGGACGGCGGCACCTCGCCGCGGATCGGCGCCGCCATCCCCGGGTTGGTGCCGTAGGTGATCATCGGCTCGAGCCGCGACGCATCGATCGTGACCTCGCGATCGTGCGCCGCCCCGTCGTCCGTCGGCAGGCGCCGCCAGGCCGCGAGCGCCCGCTCCCACGCCTCGCCCTGGGGCGCATGCGGGCGTCCCGCGAGGTACTCGAAGGTCGTGTCATCCGGGGCGATCATCCCGGCTCGCGCCCCCGCTTCGATCGACATGTTGCACACCGTCATCCGCTCGTCCATCGACAGCGCCCGGATCGCCGGCCCCCCGTACTCGATCACGTGCCCCGTCCCTCCGCCGACGCCGATCCGGGCGATGATCCCCAGGATGAGGTCCTTGGCCGTCACCCCGGGATGGAGCCGCCCCCCGACCCGGATCGCGAGGGTCGACGGCCGGGTCTGCAACAGGCACTGCGTCATCAGGACGTGCGCGACTTCGGTCGTGCCGATCCCGAACGCCAGCGCCCCGAACGCGCCATGCGTCGACGTGTGGCTGTCGCCGCAGACGATCGTCATCCCCGGCTGCGTCAGCCCCAGCTCCGGCCCGATGACGTGCACGATCCCCTGCCGATCGCTCCCCAGGGCGTGCAGCGTGATGCCGAAGTCCCGGCAGTTCGTCTCGAGCTGGTCTATCTGGGCCGCCGCGTCCCGGTCGGTCACCGGGATCCGCCCGTCCGCGCCGCGCGGGGTCGTCGGCGTCGAGTGGTCCATCGTCGCCACCGTCCGCTCCGGCCGCCGGACCCTTCGCCCGCTCTCGCGCAGCATCGCGAAGGCCTGCGGCGAGGTCACCTCGTGGACGAGGTGCAGGTCGATGTAGAGGACGGCGGGGGTGTCGACCGTTTCGGGGCGCACCAGGTGGGCGTCCCAGACCTTGTCGAACAGGGTGCGGGGCATGCGATCGGGGCTCCGGAAAAGCCGATTTTAGCGCGATTCGGGGCGGCGAGGCGCCCCGCCCGGGGAGTATGGCATGACGAGGGTTCTGATGCCTGAACAGGGGGCCCGCCAACCGGAAACGGGACCGGCGGGGCGGGCACGTCACCCGTTGAACTTGTAGCCCTGCCCGTGTACCGTGACGAGGTAGCGCGGCTGCGACGCGCGGTCCTCGATCTTCTTGCGCAGCTTGGCGACGTGCATGTCGACGGTGCGGGTCAGGGGGGCGGAGTCGTAATCCCACACGGCGTCCAGGAGCTGGTCACGGGACACGACCTCCCCCCGGTGCTCGATGAAGTATTGCAGGAGCCTGATCTCGCGGGCCGACAGGTCGAGAAGCTTGCCGTTGCGTCGCACTTCGCCGCGCTTGAAGTCGGCCTTGACCCGTCCGAATTCGAACGACTCGACCTGGGTGGTCCTCCCCGCGGCGCGGCGCAGCACCGCCTCGACGCGCGCCATCAGCTCGAGGAACCCGAACGGCTTGGTGACGTAGTCGTCGGCGCCCAGCTTCAGCCCCAGGACCTTGTCGATCTCCTGCCCGCGCGCCGTCAGCATGATGATCGGGACGGTGTTCCCTTCCTTGCGGATCTCGCGGCAGACGTCGAGCCCGCTCATCTTGGGCAGCATGACGTCCAGGATGATCAGGTCCGGTGCGACCTCGGAGGCCATCCGCAGCCCGGCCGCCCCGTCGCGCGCCAGCGACACCGTGTACGCCTCGTACTCGAAGCCGTCCTTGAGCGCGGCCACCATCGAGTCGTCGTCCTCGACGATCAGGACCCTGGGCATGCGGCCTCCCGGCCTCCAGGAAGATTCCGGATCGGCAGCCGGATGAAGAACGTGGTCCCCGTCCCGGGCTCGCTCTCGACCGACACGCGGCCGCCGTGCACCTCGACGATGTGCCGTACGATCGACAGCCCCAGGCCGCTTCCCTTCACCTCGTGCACGAGGGCGGTCCCGACCCGGTGGAAGCGATCGAAGATCTTCTCCTGCTCGCCGCGTGCGATGCCGATCCCGTGGTCCTTGACCGACAGCGCGAGGAACCCGTCCTCCCGGGCGAGGCGGACCTCGATCTGCCTGGAGTCGCCGGAATACTTCACGGCGTTGTCGAGCAGGTTGTGCAGCGCCTGACCGATCGCCTCGGCGTCGATCGACACGTGCGGCAGCGGCGGCCCGTCCATCCCCTCCAGCGTGATCCTGAAGCCGTTGTGCCGCAGGTGGGCATCGAAGGTCTTCACCGTCGCGGCGACGACTTCCCGAAGGTCGGCGGGGACGAACCGGTAGTCCTTCCGCCCCGACTCGATGCGCGAGAAATCCAGGATGTTGTCGATCAGGCGCGACAGCCGCCGGCTCTCGGCCTCGATGTACTCGCCGTATTCCTGGATCTTCTCCGGGGTCTGCACCCGGCCGAGCCGCAGGAGCTCGGCGAAAACGCGGATCGATGCCAGGGGCGTCCGCAGCTCGTGCGACACGTTCGAGACGAAGTCGGATTTCATCTCCGACAGCCGCACCGCCCGGTCGGCCGCCCGGAGCGCCAGGACGATCCCTCCCATCAGGACGGCGGCCAGAACGGCCGACAGGGCGACGTTGTACACGAAGTTGGCCCGGGCCCACTGCTCCGGCGACGTGCCCGGACCGCGCAGGCTCATCGTCCAGTCGGTGAACACGAACGGGAAGCGGGCCGTCGCCGTCTTGCCGTCCCCCGCCGGCGCGCCGTCCGGCGAGGCCTCACCGGCCCTCACCGAAGGGCCGCCCATCGCAGGATGGCCGCCTGTCCCCGCGTTCGACGTCGTCAGGACGACCTCCCCCGCGGCGTTGCGCACCGTCACGGCGAGGCCGCTGCCATGGCTGCCCGGGAAGAACGCCGGCAGCGCCTTCGACACGACGGCCGGCAGGAGTCGTTCCCGGAAGTAGGTCTCGTCCAGGATCATCCCGGCCACGCCGACCACGCGCGACTCGTCGTCCGTGATCGGATTCAGGATGAGCCGGAATTCCGGCGTCCGCTCGTCCACCTTCAGCGCCTGCGCCCCGGCGCCGGTGCGACGATAACTCTGGATCTGGAGGGGCGCGCAGGCCACGATGATCGCCAGCGCCTCGTCGGAGGCGGGCAGCGGGTCGAGCCCGCCGTGGTCGGGATCGTAGACGTAGAAGTTGCCGAACCGGTCCCGCGTGTAGTCGACCAGGAACAGCCGGCCGACCCCTTCCACCGGCTTCTTCTTCCAGAAATAGGCCGCCTCCTCCAGGCGACGCTCGGTGAACAGTGACGCGGGGAGGTTCAGGGCTCGCTCGGCCGTGGAACGATAGAAGTACTGGACCTCCGTGCCGATCGCCTCGAGGTAGTTGCTGTGCGCCGCCTTCTGGGCGAGGGCCGACACCTGCTTCAGGCGCGCCAGCCACATGTATTGCAGGGCCAGCAGGACGATGAGCGGCGCCAGCACGGCGAGAAAGCCGGCCCACAGGGAATGTCGCTTCACGAATGCCGCCAACCTGCCCACCGCCGCGTCCTCGCCGATTCCTCACTATACCGCGGGCCGCCCGGCGCCAGGCGGCTGCGGGGCATCGTTTACATCTGTTGACATCTTAGACAATCTTTTACTGACCGCTTGGCGACATTTACACGCCCTCCCCGTACACTCAGGCACGGTTCGATCAGGAATCGTGAAGTACGGACTGGCCCGGCGCCGATGGAGCAGGTTTCCCAAATGAGCGTTTCCCCAATCCGAACCCCACCCCACACAGCAGTCGGCAACCATCGGCCGCCGGACGGTCCGGGTCACGCACCCCCCCTTTTCCCGTGGAGGACCGAAACATGCGACGTCATCTGCTGCTGGTGATCCTCGTGATCGCAGTCGTAGCCGTCCTGCCGGCGTTCGCCGGCGGCGATCACAGCAAGTGCAAGTACGGCACGCAGGAGTGCCTCGACCACATGGCCAACAAGATGAAGAACAGCGGCTGGGTGGGCGTGGAGCTCGACACCGACGTGCCCGAGGGGTACGCGGTCACCAAGATCTTCCCGGGCAGCCCGGCCGAGGCGGCGGGCATCCAGGCCGGCGACATCCTCGTGGCCTTGAACGGCGTGGCCATCACCCACGACAACGAGGAGGCCCTGATGAAGGTCCGCAAGGACTGGAAGCCGGGCCAGAACGTCACCTACACCATCAAGCGGGACGGCAGCGCGCGCGAGGTCTCGTTGACCCTCGCGACCTGGCCCGCCGACGCCCTGGCGAAGGTGATCGGCCAGCACATGCTCGAGCACGCCGGCAACGGCGAGGTGGCGTCGAAGTAATCCGGAAAACCTTTCAGGTACCCCGGCAGGGGGTGGGGCCGGCGGATCGTCCGCCGGCCCTTTTTCTTTGCGAAAATGCCCGACGACCGTGGAGGCGCCTGATCGGGGATGAGGCGCTGGATCGGGCCTGAGTCCGTGGGCGGACAGTTCGAGGGCCTGGTCGAGGCGGAGGCTTCGGCGGACTCGCCGATCGGGCGGCCCGTTGGCTCGCT
>DASYUH010000066.1 GCA_036001465.1 Candidatus Polarisedimenticolia bacterium | reverse complement strand
ATCACGCCGGCCCAGGCCCTGGGCCTGGCCCCCAGGCGCTGGCGCGAGGAAGAGGTCCTCGCCTGGAGAGAGGACTGGGGCAGGCTCCCCATGGCCGCCTGACCCGGCCGCACCCCGCCTCCACGCTCGTCGGGCATTTTCATTTTGTTTGCCGCGACGCGACGGCGAAGGCCGCGAGCGCCAGGAGGTAGCATCCGCATCCGGCCCGGAACGCCGCCGCGATCCCGGACGACAGGGCGATCGCCGTCGCCAGGACCGACGCGCACACGGAGGCCGCGCCGTTCACTCCCCAGAACCAGGGCGCCATCCCCGGGAAGCGCCCCTCCGCGGCGCCCATCCCGGCCGGGAATGCCATCCCCATGACGAAGCCGATGGGCAGCAGGAGCACCACCGACACCAGAATGCGCGCCGGCGTCCCGGAGGCGGCGAAGGCCCCGATGACCGATGGCGTCGCTCCCCCGAAGAGCAGGAGCGCCCCGACCAGGACTGCCAGGCGCCAGACTCCGCCCGGAGGCTCCGCGACGGTCGGGCCCGGGGATCGGGTCGCCAGGCTCCCCGCGCCGCCAGCCAGGAGCAGCGAGAACAGGACGACGGTCAGGCCGTACGCCGGATGCCCCAGAAAGACGATCAGCCTCTGCACCTGGGAAATCTCGACCAGCATGAACCCGAACCCGATGCAGGCGAAGTACAGCAGGTACGGGATCGCGCCGCGCCGCGCCTCCTGCCGCGCCGCCAGGACGATAGGCACCGCAAGCGCGATCAGGGTGAGCGCCATGACCGCCGCGAGCAGGGCGCAGAGAAGCACGACCGCCTTCAGATTCCCCTCCAGGCTCCCCGGGTCGGGGGAGGTCCCGCCTGCGACCTGACCGGCGGCTCCGGCGGCCCCCTCCGGCGCCGGGCTTTCCGCCTGCATCCCCAGAAGGTGCCGGAAGGCGTCCCGCAGCCGGAGCATGTTGAAGAAGAACGGCGTGTCGTCCGTGGGCGGGTCCACGCGCAGAGGGAGCCCGTCGCCGATCACGCCGGGGTTGGTGGCCGCCGCCACCACCGCGAAGACCGGGTCGGCCGTGAGATCCGGCGCCAGCACGACGTCGAACCTCAGGGTGCCGGCGATCGAATCGAGGGCGGCCAGGTCCTCCGGCGAGAACGGATCGGGGCTGACCAGGAGCGTGCCCACGCTCTTCGCCGCCGTCCGGTGCCGCACCAGCAGGATGTGCCGACGGACCTCGGCGATCCCACGCCTGCGGAGGGCCTCCCCCGCCAGGGCGGTGAGCCGGTACATCTCCGCCGGCCGCCCCGAGAAGTAGAACCAGGAGAACGCCAGCACGCCGCGCGGCGCCAGGTGATCCAGGAAGACCTTCCAGGCCTGCAGCGTGTAGATCGAGTTCTCCGTCAGGACGAACGCTCCGGCCGCGGTCGCGGCGGAGGTGTCGATGAGGGACGCCTGGATGATGTCGTACCGCCCGCGCTGCCGCGCGACGTAGCTGCGCGCCTCGTCGTTGACCAGCAGGACCCTGGGGTCCCGCTCGAGGTGCCCGGTGAACGCGCCGAACCTTCCGGTGACGGCGCGCAGAATCTCTTCGTTGATCTCGACGCCGACCACCGAGCGCTGCCCGAAGACCAGGGCCGCCAGGATGTCCCGGCCGCCCCCGGCGCCGATCACCAGCACCCGCGAGCGCGGCCGGAGGAGGTGCGGCACGCTCGTGACGTCGTAGCGCAGGTGCTCGACCGCCTCCAGATCGCCGTCGAATCCGGTCAGGACCGTCGACGCCCCGCCGTCGATGTCGAGGATCAGCTGGCGCACCTCGTGTCTCGGCCGGAACGCCTGGCTCAGCCCCCACCCGAGCGGGCTGGCCGTCTGCGCGGGGCGCACGCGGATGCGCGAGAAGGAGTTCCATTTCTCGTACAGCGGCCGCTCCTCGACCGTCCCCTTGACCGACAGGAGGCGCACGATCGGGGCCTGGTTCCAGACGAGCACGGTGTGGATCGCACAGACGCAGGACAAGACCGCGGCGGCCACGACGCTCGCCCGGACGAGCCGCGCGTCCGAGGCGTCGAGCGCGAAGCCGATCGCCCCGGCCGCCGCCAGCGCGGCGGCGCCGATCACCGCGGTCGGACCGTCGGTCACCCTCAGGAAGCCGATCACCGCCACGCAGCCGGCCGCGGCGCCGGCGAGATCGGCGGCGTACAGGCGTCCCACCTGCCGCGGGAACCGCGTCAGCGCCAGGCAGACGCAGACGCCGCTGCAGGCGAATGGCACGGTCGCCAGGAGAAGGATGGCTGCGTTCCCTGCCAGCGCGCCCGCCGTGAGGTCGGTCGAGAACGGGATCCGGATCTGCACCAGAAACCCCAGCCCGAGCGTCACCGCGAACAGGAGCGACGAGACCGCCAGGTGGCGTCGCGTCCGCTCCTCGGTGAACGTGCGGCCGAACACGCCGACGGCGATGGCCCCCGCCGTCATCCCGAGCATCGCGACCGAGATGACCAGAAAGGCGAAGTGATACCAGGTCGCCACGCTGAAGATGCGGGTGAGCAGGATCTCGTCCAGCAGGGTGGCGAGGGTGACCAGGAACAGGCCCGCGCAGGTGCGCCGCCCCGCCGTCCGGCCCGCCGGGGCTCCGGACGCGGTGCCCGCGGCCCCGGCCGGCGGCGTCCCTACCACTCGATGTGCTCGAACGGCTTCGCAGGCGGGACTTCGAGCCCCCAGCCAAAGGCCAGGAGCGCGTCCCGTGCCGCCTTCCTGAGGCGGGTCCATTCACGGCTGTTGACGAGGGCGCCGGTGGTCCACAGGCGTGCGTTGTCCTGGCCCGACATCCGGTCCAGCAGGCCGTCCACGTCCAGGAGGGCTCGGCTCTGGGCCCGCGACATCCGGACCGCCCCCTCGGCCGAGGCCGCCCGGAAGCACTGATCGAAATGGAGGGCGAATTCATCCGGCCCGCCCGTGAACGAGGGCAGCAGCCCGGCCTGCGCGTCGGCGGGCAGGGCCAGGGCCCGCAGGGCATCCCTCAGGCGGGCGAGGACCCCGTCGGCGGGAACGGGCCGGGGTTCCGGCTTGCCGGGCCTTTTCATGTCATGCTCTCCACCTGACCGTTTCGGGTTAATATACGTCGGCCTCGGACACTTCGGACCCGCCGACCCGCAGGAAAAGGCGAGCGCCTCGTCGCAGTGAACCCTTAGTGTGGGAGTGGCTCTCATGAAGAATGCCCTGGTGTTGGCGCTCGCCGTGACCCTGGCGGCGGCCGCCTGCTCGAAGACATCGAAGGCCACCGCCGTGGATCTCAAGACGGAAGACCAGAAGACCCTGTACGCCCTCGGACTCGTGATGAGCGAGAACCTGAGCGCCTTCGGCCTGAGCGAAGCGGAGGTCGAAACCGTGAAGGCCGGCTTCACCGACGGGGCTCTCAAGCGCACCCGGCAGGTCGACCTGGCGGTGTACGGGCCGAAGCTCCGCGAGCTGGCGCAGGCCCGCTCGACCGCCGGCGCCGCAACAGAGAAGGCTTCCGGCGGGGAATTCCTGTCCAAGGCCGCCCTCGAGAAGGGGGCGGTGAAGACGCCGGCCGGCTTCGTGATCCAGGAGATCAAGGCCGGCACCGGCCCGTCGCCGACGAAGTCCGACACCGTGAAGGTGCACTACAAGGGGACCCTGACCGACGGGACGGTGTTCGATTCCTCCATCGATCGCGGCGAGCCGGCCCAGTTCCCGCTCGCCAACGTCATCCCGTGCTGGTCGCAGGGAGTGCAGATGATGAAGGTGGGGGGCAAGAGCCGGCTGGTCTGCCCGCCCGAGCTGGCCTATGGCGACCGGGGTGCGCCGCCGCACATCAAGCCCGGGGCGACCCTCAACTTCGAGGTCGAGCTGCTCGAGATCGTCAAGCCGTAGGCGGCCCGGGGGCCCGTCCGAGAATTCAGGCCCGCGCCTCGAACACCAGGTTGAACGGCGTCTCGGAGGCGCGCCGGAAGCGCTTGAAGCCGCCGGCGGTCACCACCTCGCGCAGGCGCTTCTCCCCTGCCTGGGCGCCGAGCCCCAGGCCGACGTCCTGGGCCAGCGACGCGGGCGTGCAGATGAGCGTCGAGGCGCTGTAATAGACGCGGCCGACCGGGTTCAGGTTGTCCTCCGTCCGATCGTGGGCGAACGGCTCGACGATCATCCAGGTCCCGTCCTTGGCCAGCGTCTTCAGGACGTGGCGCGCGGCGCCGACCGGGTCCCCCATGTCGTGCAGGCAGTCGAAGAACGCGACCAGGTCGTAATTCGTCCCCGGAAAGTCCTGCGCCCGGGCGACCTCGAAGGTCACGCGGTCCGACACTCCCGCGCTCTTCGCCACGTGCCGCGCCTTCTCGACGGAAGGCTTGTGGTAGTCGAAGCCGACGAACGTGGACTTCGGATAGGCGCGCGCCATGATCACGGTCGAGGCCCCGTGGCCGCACCCGACGTCGGCAACGACGGCCCCCTTCTTCAGTCTCTCGTCGATCCCGTCGAGGGCGGGAATCCAGGAGGTGACGAGATGGGCCGAATAGTTCGGCCGGAAGAAGCGTTCCGTCCCCTCGAACAGGTCGGGGTCGTGCTCGTGCCAGCCGACGCCGTCGCCTGTCCGGAAGGCCGATTCAATCTTGTCGCGCGACTTGATCGCCGCCGTCGCGACCTGGAACGCCCCCGGCAGGTAGGCCGGGCTCGCCTCGTCCGCCAGCGCAAACGCCTGCTCCTCCGTCATGCTGTACGCGCCGGTCTTCGGGTCGTACAGGACGTACCCGGCCGCCGCCTGCGCGTTCAGCCACTCGCGCACGTAGCGCTCGGTCGTCTTCGTGCGCTTCGCCAGGTCCGCGGGCGTCTGCGGCCCGCCCTCGGCCAGCGCCTTGTAGAGCCCCAGCTTCTCGCCGAGGAGAACCAGGGCGGCGTGGAAGGTCCCTCCGATGTCGCCGAGCGCCTTTCCAATGAATTGATCGAGACGATCTTGATCGATGGCCATGCCGCCCCCTCGAATGGTGTACCGGGAGTATATCGCGGTCAGGAGCCGGTCTGGGGGGTCCCGGCCCGTGACAGGTCCGCGAGGAGCGCCCGGGGCGAGACGGGCCGGCCGAGGAAGTCCTCGATGACCTGGCGGGAGGGGCGCTCGAGGCCGAAGCGGTAGAGGCGCTCCGACATCCACGCGTACCACGACGCGTCGCCTTCCGTGAAGGGGCCGTGCAGCTCCTTCGCGCGGGCGCGCAGGTCGGCGACCATGATCGCGCCGACGGCGTAGTTGAGCATGTAGCCGGGAAGGTTGATGAGCTGCCCGCGCACCGCCCACCAGGACAGCTCGGGGTGCGGCCGGATCCGGAAGTACCGCTCCGTGATCTCCGTCCAGACGGCGTTCGGGTCGGATTCCGGGCTCCGGTGCAGACGAATCTCGAAGAGCGACCAGGCCACGTCCATGACGATGCCGGCGTACTTCGCGCGCAGCGAGTCGGCCAGCGGCACCGACGTCCCCAGGTACTTCCGCTGCCACGCCGGCTCGAAGATCTCGAGCGCCGCGACGTCGGCGATTCCCTCGGTGAACAGGTCGCTGTCCGGCCAGTCCATGAACGCCGGCCGCGTCCGGATCGCCGCAATGTGCACGGCGTGTCCCGTCTCGTGCAGGAGCTCGTTGAGGTTGTCGAGGCTGCCGACCCGGTAGGAGGCGAACACCCACGGCTCGCCCGGGGCCCACGCGCCGTCCTCGAGGTGCGGGCGCGCGCCGAACGTGGTGAAGGCCACCGGGTCCTTCCCCTCGCGCGGCTCGAGGTCGTACCGGATGCCCAGCGCCTCGACGTCCGCCCCCAGGTCGGCGTAGAAGCGGTCGTTCGCCGGCTTCAGGATCTCCTTCGTGACCGCGGTCCGCAGGGCGCGGTTGGCCTTCCCCGCCTCATAGGCGAAGTCCCACGGCTCGATCGGCCGGTCCGGAGTGACGGCGCGCCACGCCTCGAGAACCGAGGTCAGCCACCCTTCGACGGCGCCGGGGTCGATCCCGAGATTGCCCGCCCCCGACTCGACAGGGTTCTTGTCCGCCGCCCTCTTCGCCGCGCTCAGCCGGATCAGCCGGCGGTAGGGGCTGCCGGGGCCGCCGTCGCCGTTGATCGACGTCCAGACGGGCGCCATCGCCAGGAACAGCCTCTTCCGGCGCGCGGGGTCCTCGGTGACCGGCAGCATGCTGAAGATCGTCAGCCGGTCCAGCGTCTGGCCTTCAAAGGGGAGATTCCGGGCCGCCTTCCCGAAGCAGGCGTACATCCGGTCGGAGAGAGCCGCCATCCCTTCCGGCCCCTGCGCCAGCGCCGAGGCGTCATAGGAGCAACCGGCGGTCTCCGGAGCCGGCGTGGCCGCGGGGGCCGCGCCCCCGGGGGCCGCCGCCTCCGCTCCGCCCGGGGGATCCTTCTCCTCGTCCAGGTCCTTCTCGAACGTCCGCCTGATCACCTCGAGCGCTCGGGCGTCTTCGGCGGACAACCCGGCGATCGGGACGGCCGCCAGCAGACCCTGAAGATTGCCCCGCGCCTCGCGATACCGTGCCACGAGATCGGCGAGCGGGACGCCGCGCGGGGTGGTCACGGCCCCCCGCGATCGCGTCACGTCGATCTGATCCTTGTGGTGGCGCGCGTCCCGGTAGGCGGCCTCGACCTTGTCGAGCCCCGCGCCCGGTCCGGACCCGCACGCCGGGACGGCGATCAGGAGGGCGAAGGCGGCGAGAGCGCCGCGGACGCGCTTGCGGGAGCCGTTCCTTTCCGTCCAGGCCACGGCCCCGGATGGTATCACCATGCGCTATCATGCGCCCCTCATGGACATCGCCATCCGCTGCCGCGATCTGCGCAAGATCTACGACACCAAGCCCCCGGTGGAGGCGGTGCGCGGCCTCGATCTCGAGGTGCGCTCCGGGGAGTGCTTCGGGCTCCTGGGACCGAACGGAGCCGGCAAGACGACGACGGTCGAGATCCTCGAGGGGATCCTCGATCCGACCGGCGGCGACGTCGAGGTGCTCGGGCTGCGCTGGGACGGCGACCACGCCGGGCTGCGCGAACGGATCGGCGTGTCGCTCCAGGAAACCCGGCTCGCCGACAAGCTGACCGTCGAGGAGACCCTGGAGCTGTTCGCCTCCTTCTACCGCCAGGGGCGCCCGGCCGGCGAGGTGATGGAGGAGCTCGGCCTCACCGAGAAGCGCCGGGCGTGGGTCATGAAGCTCTCGGGCGGGCAAAGGCAAAGGCTCGCCGTGGCCTGCGCCCTCGTGGGGGATCCCGACCTGCTCTTTCTCGACGAGCCGACGACCGGCCTCGACCCGCAGTCACGGCGTTCGCTCTGGGACATCATCCGCGACCTGCGCCGGCGCGGCCGGACGATTCTCCTGACGACCCATTACATGGACGAGGCGGAGAAGCTGTGCGATCGGGTGGCGGTCGTCGACCACGGCAGGGTGATCGCGCTGGGAACGCCCGCCGAGCTGATCGCCTCGCTCCACGGCGAGCACGTGGTCGAGTTCGCGGTGAACGGGGGCGCCTCGGCGGCCGCGCCCCTCCCGTCCCCGCCCGACCCTCGAAGCCTCCTGGACGTTCCTTCGGTCCAGTCGGCGCGCGCCGAGTCGGGCAGCATCCTCCTGACGGTGGATCAGCCGCACATCGCCATTCCGGCCCTCCTGGCGAGGCTGGGGCGGGACGGGCACACCCTGTCGCGCCTCACCACCCGCCACGCCAGCCTGGAGGACGTCTTCGTGGCGCTCACCGGACGGCATCTGCGCGATGAGTAGCGGCCGCCATCCGTTCCTTCTGCTCGTCCTCGCCCGCATGCGCGAGCTCATGCGCGAGCCGGAGGTCGTCTTCTGGGTGTTCATCTTCCCGATCCTGCTGGCGATCGGCCTCGGGATGGCGTTCCGCAACAAGCCGCCCGACCAGATCGTCGTCGGGGTCGTCGAGGCCGAGGGATCCGGGCCGGTCCTCGCGGCCCTCTCCCCCGACCATGGGTTCGTGGCCGAGACCGTCTCCGACGCCGAGGCGGCCAAGCGCCTGCGTCTCGGCAAGGTCGCCCTCGTCGTGGTGCCGGGGGCCACGTACGAGTACCGCTACGACCCGACGCGGCCCGACAGCGTGCTGGCGCGCCAGAGGGTGCACGACGCCCTGCAGCGCGCCGCCGGCCGCGCCGATCCGGTGCCGGTCAAGGAAACGCTCATCACGGAGCCCGGCGCCCGCTACATCGACTTCCTCATCCCCGGCCTGCTCGGGATGAACATCATGAGCGGCGGCATGTGGGGCGTGGGCTTCCTGCTCGTCGACATGCGCACCCGCAGGCTCCTGAAGCGCCTCATCGCGACGCCGATGAAGCGCACGGACTTTCTCGGCGCCATCATGACCAGCCGCATCCTCCTGGTGCTCACCGAGATGGCGCTCCTCCTGATCTTCGGCCGCCTCATCTTCCACCTGGTCGTGCAGGGCTCTCTGGGGACCGTCATCCTGCTCGCCGTCCTCGGGGCGTTCGTGTTCGCCGGTCTCGGCCTCCTCGTCGCCTCCCGCACCGCCCGGATCGAGACCGCATCGGGACTGATGAACATCGTCATGCTTCCGATGTTCGTCTTCTCGGGGATCTTCTTCTCCTCCGATCGCTTCCCCGCCGCCATGCAGCCGTTCGTCAAGGCGCTCCCCCTCACCGCCCTCAACGACGCACTGCGCGCCGCGATCCTGGAAGGGGCCGACCTGTCCTCGCAGGCCGGCCGCGTTCTCGTCATGCTGGTGTGGGGCGTGGTCGCCTCCGTCGTGGCGCTCAAGTTGTTCCGCTGGAACTAGGAGCCTGTCCGGGTATTGGGCCGGGCCTCTCGGCGCGGCGGTTGAAGCCGATCGGGGGCCTGCGGTATAACGTCACCGACCATCACACGTCCGCGTGGAGAGCCCACCATGAAAACGTCCCGCCGTGCCGCCCCCCTGTGCCTCGCCCTGCTCGCCCTGGCGATCACGCCGCTGCCCGCGGCGCGGACGCAGAAGCCGCCGCTGCACGCCTCGCACTGGATCGCCATCACCGGGAAGCCCCTCGGGGCGACGGCCGGGGCGATGATGTTCCAGAAGGGGGGGAACGCGGTGGACGCCGCCTGCGCCATGCTCGGCGTCGTGACGACGATGTGGGACGTCCTGGCCTGGGGAGGGGAGACGCAGGCGCTCATCTACCATCCCGGCCTCAAGAAGGTGATCGGGATCGACGCGCTCGGCGTCGCCCCGACCGGCGCCACCGTCGAGTTCTACCGATCGAAGGGGATGCGCTTCCCTCCCGAGTACGGTCCCCTCTCGGCGATCACGCCGGGCACGCCGGGCGGGCTCCTGACCATGCTGGCCGAGTACGGCACGCTGTCCCTGGGCGAAGTCCTGGCGCCGGCCATCCAGATGGCCGACGGCTATCCGATCGAGGCGGAGACGGCGAACAGCATCGAGCGGTCGAAGGCGGAGATCAAGAAGTGGAAATACTCCAGCGCCGTCTTCCTGCCGCACGCGGGCGGGCCGCGCGAGGCGCCGGAGGCGGGCGAGATCTTCGCGCAGAAGGACCTCGCCGCGACGCTGCGCCGGCTCGTCGAGGCGGAGAGCGCGGCGCTCAAGAACGGCAAGAGCCGCAAGGAGGCGATCTACGCCGCCTACGACCGGTTCTACAAGGGGGACATCGCGCAGGAGCTGGTGCGCGGCGTCCAGGAGGAGGGCGGCCTCATCACGATGCGGGACCTGGCGGACTGGAAGGTGAGGATCGAGGAGCCCCTGAGCACCGACTACAAGGGGATCACCGTCTACAAGCTGCCGATCTGGCAGCAGGGCCCGGTCATGCTGCAGGCGCTCAACATCCTCGAGAACGCCGATCTCAAAGGAATGGGCTACAACTCCCCGAAATACATCCACGCCCTCTACCAGACGATGAACCTCGCCTTCGCCGACCGTGACTTCTATTACGGCGATCCGTACTTCCCGCCCGAGGAGCCGGTGAATGGGCTCCTCTCCAAGGAGTACGCCAGGGCGCGCTACGCGCAGATCGACTGGTCGGCGAACGACCCGAAGGTGAAGCCGGGCGACCCGTATCCCCACCAGGGGGGCACGAACCCGTTCCGGGATCTCCTGTCGCGCTGGACCGTCGAGCCGAAGCCGGATGCGACCCCGGCCCCGCGAGCGCAGCCGCCCGCGGGACGATCGGCGGCGGCGTTCGGCGAGCAGTTCTACCGCGGCACGACGTCGATCGAAGCCGCCGACGAGGCCGGATGGGTCGTGTCGGTGACCCCCAGCGGCGGCTGGATCCCGGCGGTCGTGGCCGGGCGGACCGGCGTGGGGCTCAGCCAGAGGGCGCAGATGTTCGCGACCCGCCCCGAGGACGGACCGTTCAACGTCATCGAGCCGGGGAAGCGCCCGCGCGTCACCCTCACGCCAACCCTGGCTCTGAAGGAGGGGCTCCCCTACCTCGCGATGGCCGTCCAGGGGGGCGACTCGCAGGACCAGAACCTGCTGCAGTTCTTCCTGGACATCGTCGAGTTCGGCATGACGCCGCAGGAGGCCTCCGAGGCGCCGAACATCAACAGCGAGCAGATGCGCTCGTCCTTCGGAGGCCACGAGGCGTATCCCGGCCGGATCCTGGTCGCGACCTCGACGCCCGGGAGCGTCCGCGGCGCGCTCAAGAAGATGGGATACACCATCACCACGGCCGAGCGCACCTCGGGGCCGATCAACGGCATCCTGTTCGACCGCAGGCACGGCACGATGTGGGGCGCCTCGAGCAACCACGGCGAGGACTACGGCATCGCCTGGTAAAAGGCGCAGGCCGGAACACGGAGGAGCGCGAGGCATGACGAAGGATCGATTCGCGATCGCCACGATCCTGGTCTGCGCCGCGGCCGCCGCGGGCCTCTCGGCCGCCGCCGACCAGACCGCGGACCGGCGGCTGAAGGGGCTCGACGCCTACATGGAGAAGGTCGTCAAGGACTGGAACGTCCCCGGCATCGGGGTCGGCGTGGTGGTCAAGGACCGGCTGGTCTTCGCCAAGGGGTACGGCTTCCGGGACTACGGCCGCAGGCTCCCGTTCACGCCGAAGACGACGGTCCCGATCGCCTCCAACACGAAGCTGTTCACCGCGGTGGCGGCGGGGCTTCTGGTCGAGGAGGGGAAGCTCGACTGGGATAAGCCGGTGCGCCAGTTCGTTCCGGGGATCCAGTTCTACAACGACGACCTGACCGCCACGGTGACGATCCGGGACATGCTGTCGCACCGGACCGGGATCACCCGCCACGACACCATCTGGTACAAGTCGGACTTCACCCGCCAGGAGCTCTACGAGCGGCTCAGGTATCTCGAGCCGTCGCAGCCGCTGCGGCAGACGTTTCTGTACAACAACATGATGTACGCCGGGTCCGGGCGCGTCGTCGAGCTGCTCTCGGGGACAACCTGGGAGGAGTTCGTGACGGAGCGCCTCCTGGCGCCTTTGGGGATGACCTCGACCGTGTTCACGATCGACGACATGGTGAAGCAGGCGGACCACGGCGTCCCGTTCACGGAGCGCCGGGACTCGTTCGAGCTGTACGAGATCCCCTACTATCGCGAGGCGGTCGGGATCGGGCCGGCGGGGGCCATCAACTCGAACCTCGAGGACATGTCGAAGTGGCTCATCGCGCTGGTGAACGACGGGAAGGGCGCCGGCCGAGCGGTGATCCCCCCGGCCGTCCTCAAGGCGACGCTGCAGCCCGCGATCGCGCTCCCGAACAGCCTGCTCGAGTCGCGCGGCTTCGGCGAGCTGCTCAATCCCGCTTACGGGACGGGGCGGTTCACCGCGTCCTACCGCGGCCACCTGCTCACCTACCACGGCGGCGACATCAACGGCTTCCATTCCCAGGTCTCGAGCATGCCGAACGACGGGCTCGGGGTCATCGTCCTGGTCATCGGCGATCATGCCGCCCCCCTCTACAACGTGGTCTCGTACAACATCTATGAACGGCTCCTGGGTCTCGACCCGACACCGTGGAGCGAGCGGAATCTGGCGATCCGCCTGAAAGGGAAAGAGGCCGGGAAGGAGGCCCGCGCCAAGGCGGGCGGCGAGCGGATTCCGGGGACGAAGCCGTCCCATCCTCTCGCGGACTATGCCGGCGAGTTCGGGCACCCGGCGTACGGCGTCCTGACGATTGTCCAGAAGGACGCCGGCCTGGGGTTCGACTTCCACAGGATCCGCCTGCCGCTCGATCACTTCCACTACGACCGCTTCGACTCTCCCGACGACGAGCAGGAGGGGAAATGGTCGGTGAATTTCTCCACCAGCCCCCAGGGGGAGATCGACAAGGCCCTGGTGTCGCTCGACGAGGCCGAGGTCACCTTCACCCGCCGGGTCCCCGCCGAGCTTTCGGCCGTGACGACGCTGCGGCAGTACGCCGGCACCTACGAGACGCCGACCGGCGCCCGGTTCGAGGTCGTCCTGAAGGAGGACGGCACGCTCGGTCTGGTCTTCCCCGGCCAGCCGTTCCAGGCGCTTCTCCCCTGGCGGCCGCATCGTTTCAGGGTCAAGGAATTCTCCGACGTCCAGTACGAGTTCGTGGTCTCGGGCGGGCGCGTCACCGAGCTCAGGCAGATCGACGCGTCCGGAACGTACACCTTCGTGAGACGCTAGGAGCCTGTCCGATGCGGTCCATCGCCGGCTCGATCCTGTGCGTCGCCCTGGCCGCGGGCCCGGCCATGGCCCAGGACGACCCGCACGCCGCCTGCGCGGTGCCCCCCTCGTACGTCCCGGCCGGCCTCCTCGAGCGGCCCGTGCCGCTCCGGAGCGGGATCGGCAATTCGCGCGAGACGGTCACCACGAAATCGAAGGAGGCCGGGGCCTACTACGACCAGGGGCTCAATTATCTCGAGTCGTACGTCTGGATCGAGGCGGGGCGATCGTTCCATCAGGCGCTCCGTCTCGATCCGGCCCTGGCGATGGCCCACGTCGGACTGAGCCGCGTCTACTCCGGGCTCGACAATCCCGATGCGGCCCGGCGCGCCTTCGACAAGGCGAGGGCGCCCGGCCCCGGAGTCTCCGAGCGCGAGCGCCGGCTCATCGACATCCGCGGGAAGCAGCTCGACGCGATGGACGACATCGAGGACGCGGGAAAGCTTCTCGCCTACAGGAAGGCGATCGACGACGCCCTGCCCTTCGATCTCGACAACCCGCAGCTCTGGCTCCTGCGCGGCAATGCCGAGGAGCCGAACGCCACGGGCCGGGGACAGCGCGGGACCTCGGGGTCGGTCGCCTTCTACGAGCGGGCCCTGAAGCTCGCCCCGGACTACGCCTCGGCCCACCATTTTCTCGTGCATGCCTACGAGACCATCGGCCGGATCGACCTGGCGCTGGCGCACGGCGAAGCCTACGCGCGCCTGGCCCCCGCCATTCCTCACGCGGCCCACATGTGGGGGCACGACCTGAGGCGGGTCGGCCGCATCGACGACGCCATCGTCCAGTTCAAGAAGACCGACGCCCTCGAGCGCGCCTACTACGAGGCGGAGCGGATCGATCCGTCCTTCGACTGGCACCACGGGCACAACCTCGACCTGCTCGCCACGTGCTACGAGCACAAGGGGCAGATGCGGCAGGCGGAGAAGACGATGCGCGAGGCGACGGCCCTCGCGCCGGTGGACGCCTATCGCGCCTTCAACATGCGCGAGTTCCCGAGCTTCCTGATCCACCGCGCCCGTTACGCCGAAGCGCTCGAGGCGGCGCGCGCCCTGGCGCGCACCCCGTACCCTCAGTCCCGGACGGTCGGCCAGGCGCTGGCGGGGCAGGCGCTCATCGGGCTCGGGCGTCTCGACGAGGCGGCCGCCGCCCTCGAGGCCGCGCGCCTCGAGCTCGAGGCGGTGCCGCGCATCACCCCGGGGATCGTGCCGCGCCGATCCGCCGTCGAGCCCTGGGTCGAGTCGCTCCGCGGGGAGCTCCTGCTCAGGACCGGCAAGGGAGCCGAAGGACGCGCGATTCTCCAGGACGTGCAGCGGGCGTTTCGCTCGATCCCGGGCCCCGATGCGTGGTCGCAGGCGCTCTTCCGCCTCGAATCGATTGCGCGCAGCGCCGTCGCGGCCGGCGACTGGGAGCTGGCGGAGTACACGGCGGGACAGATGCTCGATCACGACGCGGCGTACGGCGGAAGCCATTTCGCGATGGCGCTCGTGCTGCGTCACAACGGGGATGCGGCCGCCTCCGACCGGGAGCTTCAAGCCGCGCGGCGCTTCTGGCGCGACGCCGACCCCGATCTGCCCGAGCTGGCCCGGGCGGGCGGCTCGCCTGCCCGATGACGCTTAGGAGTGTGTCCGAGTATTGGGCCGGGCCCGGCCGAATACTCGGACACACTCCTGGGGCCAAATGCGGGGCTCTCGGCGTCCCCCTGGCGCTCCTGCTGGTCGGCTGCGCCTCCGCGCCCCCCGCGATCCGGCGCCTCGACGGCGCGGGGATCGATCCGTCGCAGGTCGATGCCGTCGTGACCCGCCTGATGCAGGCCGGAAGGGATCTTCAAGTATCTCGCCGACGCGCTCCTAGGCGAGACCTGCCTGCCGTGGTTCTGGGAAGGTTTCGTTCCCCACGACCGGCCCGAGCTGCGGCTGGCGGAGGCCCTGGAACGGCCGCACCCGCCCTGCGGACCCGTCCGCTGACCTTCCCCTTCGACATCGAGACGCCGTGGGCCGTCTCGAGGCGTTGTGCGATGACGTCCCATGCAAGCCCGGTGTCGAGGCGAACGCCGACCCAGCCCTGGGTCCCGACGTACGGCGGGACGAAGAAGTGATCCGGCTCCGCGGCGACCAGCGCCTCCTGGGCGACCGGCGGCGCAGCGCACCAGACGGCCAGCCGCCCGTCGCCATGATGATCGTCCACGAACATCGCGAACAGCCTGCCGCGGACGCGAAACGTCGGCGCGCCCCAGGCCTCCTTCTCGTGCGTTTCGGGCAGGGCGAGGCAGATCGTCCGGACGCGGGCCAGCGCGGCCCCCGCCACCGAGGGGGCGCCCCGCCTGGGACGTTCCGCCTTCACGCGCCTGTTCCTGGTCATGTACCGGGCCGCTTCTGGTATAGCATAGCGCGGTCACTTCGCGTGATCCCTCTCCCCACCTGCCTGGGGAAGGGCCCTTCGATTCCAGGTCACGAGTCCCCCATGATCGACACATGCAGGCTGGTTGTCGCCGCGTTCGCGGCGGTGTTCGCATGCACGCTCCCGGCTCCGGAGGCCGCCTCGCCGGACCCGGTCGACGCCGAGATCGCCCGCTGGTCCGCCTATCAGAGCGGCATGACCTCCACGGACGAGATGTGGAACCAGGTCAAGGAGGCGACCGGCCCGGCCATGGAGCGCACGGAAGAAGCCCTGCGCGACGGGCGGCGGCTCCTGGCGTTGCAGCGGCTCGCGGCCACGCGGGAGAACCTGTCGGCGTGGGAGTACCTCAGGACCCGCCCGCCCGGCCTGCGTACCGACGCCTCCGGGTTCGAGGCGGAGTGGGCCCGCATGGGGCGGGTGCTGCGCGACGATCTCCGCGGTCCCTCGCCGGCCTCGTTCGACGGCGTGCAGCCCGCGCTGGTGCGCGCCCTCGGCGAGGCGGTCCTCCACCAGGTGCGGGTCTATTACGACGCCAGTCTCGAGTACGGGCGGAGCACGACGCCGGACAGCGGTCTGTTCTACCTGGGAGCGGCGCAGGCGCAGCGGGAGTTCGCCGCATTCTGCCGCCAGATTGCGGCGCCGACCACCCGGAAAGCGCCGCCGGTGCGCGGACTGTCCGCCGAGATCGCCGCGCTGCAGCGCGATCTCCTGTCGGTGTACAAGCCGCCGGTCTCGATCGACCGGCACACGGAGTTCATCGTGGCGAGCGGCGTGCTGAAGGAGGCGCGGGAGCTGGACGAGGCCGGGCTGCGTTACGGCGCGCTGTTGCGCTACCTCGAGGCGGCGCGGCGATTCGCCCCCCTGCGCCCGGCCACGGCGCCGCCCGCGGACGCCGGCGCCCTGGAGGCGCGGCTCGGCGGGCTGGCCGCCCGCCTCGAGGCGGGCGGCATCGACCACAGCCTCGGGCGGCTTTTCTTCGAGGCAGCCCAGGCCGACATCGCGCACCCCGCCGCCGGGGCCGGTCCCGCCGTCGCGGCGGCGATCGCCGACGACGTGCTGCCGCGTTACTTCGCCGCCCTCGCGCCCGCGCGGCCGGCGAAGCGGGAGCCCGCCCCGCGCGTCACGGTGACGCTGGTGCGCTGGCCGTACACCTGAAACCTCTCCGACCCGGCAGGTCTGCTGGCGCAGGGCGTGGTTTCGGAATTCGACGGCAAGGTGCGTTTCGTGGAGGAGAATTACGGCGACTCGAAGCTGGCGAAGAGCCTCGGGGTGACCCGCTACCCCGCGATCTTCGTGGACGACGTGCTGGTCGCGACCCCGAGCGATTTCGGCTTCTACGGCAAGGGGGAGACGGAGGGGGGCGGCCGGTACACACCCTTCAAGAGCGCCGCCAGCCACGATCGCTTCCGTGCCGACCTGGCCCGGATGATCACCCTCATCCTCGAGGGCCGGAAGGAGAGCGCCCGCGCGCAGGCCGCTCCCGCGCAACCCGCGGCGCTGGCGGAGTTGCCGGATCTGGCCATCACGGATCTCGACGGGCGCGCCCTGACGCGCGCCGATCTCGCCGGACGCCCCGTTCTGGTGGAGTTCTGGGCGACCTGGTGCCCGCCCTGCCGGAGCACGCTCGGCTGGCTGGGCGAGCTGAAGCGGCGCCACGGCGACCGCCTGGAGGTGCTGGCCGTCGCGGTTCATTCCGAAGAGCCGGAGATCCGCAGGATCGCCGCCGACCTGAAGCTGCCGATCGTCTGGACGATCGGCACGCCGGATCTGGGCCGCGCCTTCGGCGACGTGAGCGCGGTCCCGACGCTGTTCCTGTTCGGCGGCGATGGACGGACCGTGGCGGCGTACTACGGCGCCCCGCCGACCCTGCACGCCGACGCCGAGGCGGCCCTCGCCCGGCTTCTCCGGTGACCGCGCGGGCGTGACGACCGCGGCGATCCCCCGGACGCGGGCCGGCACGATCGCCTGCGCGTCGCTCGCGCTGATCGCGTTCGCCGCCAATTCGATTCTCTGCAGGCGGGCGCTCGGCCGGGAGTCGATCGACCCCGCGACCTTCTCGACCATCCGGCTGGCCTGCGGGGCCGTCGCGCTGATGGTGTTCGCCCGCGTCCGCCGGAGCCGCACCTTCCCTCTCGGAGGAACATGGACGTCGGCCATCCTGCTCTTCCTGTACTCCGTCCCCTTCTCCTTCGCCTACCTGAGCCTGGGCGCCGGCACCGGGGCCCTCGTCCTGTTCGGATCGGTGCAGGCCACCATGATGGTGGCCGCGATTCGATCGGGCGAGCGGCCCCATCCGCTGCAATGGCTCGGCCTGGCGCTCGCGCTGGGCGGCCTGGTGTACCTCGTGTTCCCGGGCCTGCGGGCGCCGTCCGCCGCGGGGTCGGCGCTCATGGCGATCGCCGGGATGTCCTGGGGGATCTATTCCCTGCGGGGCCGGGGCACGGCCAACCCGCTGCTCGAGACCGCCGGCAACTTCACGCGCGCCGTGCCGCCGGCGCTCCTGGTCAGCCTCGTCCTCCTCCGCCAGGTCCACGTCACGCCGGCCGGGGCGCTTCTCGCGATCGCCTCCGGCGTCCTGGCGTCCGGCGGCGGCTACGTCCTCTGGTATGCCGCCCTGACCGGGCTCACCGCCACCCGCGCCGCCTTCGTCCAGCTTCCGGTCCCGGTTCTGACCGCCGTCGCCGGCGTCGTCTTCCTCTCCGAGACCGTATCGCTCCGTCTCGCCCTGGCTTCGATCCTGATCCTGGGCGGCGTCGCCCTGGCGCTTCTCGGCCGCGAGAGGCTGAGGCACCCCGGGGTGTCCCTACACGGGGCGTCCCGATCCTTGTGACCCTCGGACGATTGCGTTATCATGCGGGCTCGAACCCGAACCGCATGGCCACGCACGTTCCAGGAGGAGTCTCCCAGGGCGCCAGGACCGGCCTCCCCGGCCGTCCGGCAGTCGACCTGCGTCGCGCCCGGGCGATCGGCCTCGCCGGCGTCGCTCTTCTGTCGATCACCGCCTTTCGGCCCGCCTGGTCCGAGGAGCTCAGCAAGTTCGAGCGCGAGCGGGCCAGGATGATGCTCCGGATCGTCCGGGACGACCTCGAGAAGTTTTACTACAGCACCGAGTACCATGGACTCCGTCTCGACGAGGCCTTCCAGACCGCCGGCGACAAGATCGCCCAGGCGACTTCGATCTCGCAGCTGTTCGCGGCGGTGGCCCGTCCCCTGCTGCAGCTCGACGACTCGCATACCTCGTTCATCCCCCCCGGGAGGGCCGCGCAGGTGCAGTTCGGATGGCGCATGCAGGCGATCGGCGATCGCTGCTATGTCACGGCCGTCCAGGAAGGGACCGACGGCGCCGTGAAGGGGCTGAAGCGGGGGGATCTTCTTGTCTCCCTCGACGGGCATCCGGCGACGCGAAAGAGCGCCTGGGGCCTGAGCTACGTCTACCGGGTCCTCTCGCCCCGCGTCTCGATACCGCTTGTCGTCCAGAGCCCGGACGGCCCGGAGCGCAAGATTGATTTCGAGGCCAAGATCGAGGAGAAGAACCGGGTCATGCGCCTGACGAAATCGGGAGACCTCGGTGACTACATCCGAGAGCTGCAGGACGAGGCGTACCTGGCGCGACATCGCTTCATGGAATTTGGCGACGACCTCGTGATCTGGAAGATGCCCGCCTTCGATCTGGACGCCGCCGAGATCGAGGTCAGCATGAAGAAGGTCAGGGCCCGCAAGGCGACCATCCTTGACCTCCGCGGCAACGGCGGAGGCGCCGTCGAGACGCTCGAGAGACTGGTGGGCGCGTTCGCGGGAGACGACGTGCCGATCGGAGACGTCAAGAGCCGGGAGAGGATGAAGCCCGTGGCGGCGAGAAAGGCGGGGGACGTCTACAAGGGAACGCTGGTCGTGCTCGTCGATGGCGGATCCGCCTCGGCTTCTGAGCTGTTCGCGCGTGTGATGCAGCTGACGGGACGGGCCAAGGTCCTCGGCGACCGGACCGCCGGTGCCGTGATGATGTCGCGAACCTACAGCCACATGATCGGCGACAACTCGGGAATCTTCTTCGGGGCGAGCATCACGATCGCGGACATCATCATGGCCGACGGGAAGAGCCTCGAAAAAACCGGCGTCACGCCGGACGAGGTCCTCCTTCCCACCGGGGCGGACCTGGCGGCCGGGCGCGACCCCGTGATGTCACGCGCGGCGTCGCTCTGCGGCGTCACGATCGATCCCGTGAAGGCGGGCACATTTTTCCCCATCGAGTGGAAGAGGTGACACGATGGTCGACGTGACGGTGAAGCGCTTCGACGAGCTCGAGAGCTATCACGGCCAGTTCCTCTACGCCGGCCGGGGTCTCGGCGTGACGGCCTGGGGGATGAACCTCCTCAAGCTGCCCTCCGGCTGGCCGGACTACCCGGACCACGATCACGCGAAGGACGGCCAGGAAGAGGTCTACGTCGTGCTCGAGGGCAACGGGAAGCTCGTCGCCGGCGGGGAGACCTGGGATCTCGTGCCGGGCACCCTGGCGCGCGTGGGCGCAGGGCAGAAGAGAAAGATCACCCCCGGCCCGCGCGGCGTGACGATCCTCGCCCTTGGGGGCACTCCCGGCAAGGCGTACGAGCCGCCGCAGCGCCGCGGGTAAGACCCGCCGCATGAGTCTCGCCAGCGGATACCGGCGGCAGGCGGTCTGGCGCGCCTGGCCGCGCATCTTCGAGGCCCTGCCCCCTCTCGGCGGGCAGACCGTCCTGGACCTCGGCTGCGGGGTGGGGGATCAGGCGGCGGAGCTCGAGGCCCGGGGCGCGCGTGTGATCGGCGTCGACGGGAACGAGGAGCTCCTGAGCCGGGCGCGGGCGAGGCGCCTCGCGGGCGCGGAGTTTCATCGAAGCAATCTGCAAACCCTCTCCGGCCTCGACGTCACGGCGGACGGCATCTGGTCCAGCTTCGCCGCCGCCTATTTCCCCGATCTGCCCCCGGTCCTCGCGTCCTGGCGGAGACGTCTAAGGCCCGGCGGCTGGATCGCGCTCACCGAGATCGACAACCTGTTCGGGCACGAGCCGCTCGGCGACCGCACCCGATCGCTCCTCGAGGCCTACGCCGCCGACGCGTTTGCCGCGGGCCGCTATGACTTTCACATGGGCGGAAGGCTGCCGAGCCATCTGAAGACGTCCGGATTCACGGTGACCCGGGAGTTCACTGTCGAGGACCTGGAGCTTTCGTTCGCGGGACCGGCCCGGGCGGACGTCCTCGAAGCCTGGAGCTCCCGTTTCGAGCGGATGCCTCTCCTCCGGGATTTCTGCGGACCCGAGTTCGAGCCGCTCCGGCGGGATTTCCTGGACTGCCTGGCGCGCGCGGATCACCGCTCCCTGGCGACGGTTCGATCCTGCATGGCCGCCCGCTAGACGGCCGCGCCGCGACATCCACGCCCGATCTTCGGTGGATCGATGCGGCCCCCTCGGGTAGACTCCGCCAATGAACACGCTGATGCCGCCGCCGGCCGAGATGGAGCGGGCCTACCTCCGGCGGGACGCTTCCTACAACGGCGTTTTCTTCCTGGGCGTGCGCACGACCGGGATCTTCTGCCGGCCGACCTGCCCGGCGCGAAAACCGCTCCCGAAGAACGTCGAGTACTTCGCGAGCGCCGGGCGCGCGCTCGCCGCCGGCTACCGCCCCTGCAGGCGGTGCCTCCCCCTGGCGCTGGACGACCAGCCGGCCTGGGCCGCCGAGCTGATCGCGGCGGTCGAGGACCATCCGTCGAAGCGGCTGTCCGAGGCCGACCTGCGCTTCCGGGGTGTCGACCCGGGGACGGTGAGGCGCTATTTCCTCAGCCGCTATGGCATGACCTTCCACGCCTACGCGCGCTCCCGGCGGCTGACCGGCGCCCTGAGCTTCATCCGGGAGGGGGGGGAGATCGACGACGCCGTGTACGAGAGCGGCTACGATTCGCACAGCGGGTTTCGCGAGGCGTTCGCCCGGGCGTTCGGCAGCCCGCCCGGCGCTTCCCGCGAGAAGGAGTGCGTGCTCCTCGCCTGGATGAAGAGCCCCCTCGGCCCCCTGGTGGCCGGAGCGACGGCCGCGGGCGTCTGCCTGGTCGAGTACACCGACCGGAGGATGCTCGAGGCGCAGATCGGCTCCGTGCGCCGGGTGTTCGGGGCGCCGGTCATCCCCGGTTCGAACGCGCACCTGGATCGGCTCCAGGAGGAGATGGCCTCGTATTTCGCCGGTTCGCTGCGCCGGTTCTCGGTTCCGCTGACCTATCCCGGGACCCCCTTTCAGGGGCGGGTCTGGACGCAGCTGCTCGCCGTCCCGTACGGGGAGACGCGCTCCTACGAAGAGATGGCGGCCGCGGTGGGACAGCCCCGGGCGGTCCGCGCGGTGGGGCGGGCGAACGGCCTCAATCGCATTGCCATCGTGATCCCGTGCCACCGCATCGTGAACAAGGACGGACACCTGTGCGGCTACGGCGGCGGCCTGTGGCGGAAGCAGTATCTGCTCGATCTGGAAAGGAGGAGATCATGATCATCGGCGCGCATTCGATCATTTACAGCAAGGACCCCGACGCCGACCGCGCCATGCTGCGCGACGTGCTCGGGCTGCCGCACGTCGACGTGGGCGACGGCTGGCTGATCTTCGGGCTGCCGCCGGCGGAGGTGGCGGTCCATCCTTCCGACGAGAACGACGTTCACGAGTTCTTCCTGATGTGCGACGACGTCAAGGCGCTGACCGCGGACATGAAGAAGCAGGGGATCGCCTGCGCTCCGGTGCAGAGCCTGGGATGGGGGCTGCTCACGCAGATTCCGCTCCCGGGCGGCGGGAAGATCGGCGTCTACCAGCCGCGGCACGCTCGTCCGGGCTCGATGAGCCCGAAGAAGAAGACGCGGGCGCCGGCGCGGCGCGCCGGGGGACAGCCGGCCCCCCGGAAGCGTCCATCAAGATAGCCCACCCTCCCCTGTCCGCCATTTGCCCGTGCCCGAAATCTGCGCTACGGTAGGTGGGGGCTCAATTCAACTGGGCGGGTCGCTTGTCCCGCCGGGGAGGTCAACTTGAACTGGAAAAACTTCGCCATCGCGCTCGCCGCTCTTGCCGTGTTCTCCGTGCCGGCCCACGCAGGCAGCTTCGGTCTCTACGGATCGTACTGGGACTCCGACCAGGCGGACAGCAGCAAGGGGGGCGGGGTCCGCGCAGGATTCAACTTCGTCAAGTATCTCGAGCTCGACTTTCACGGCACCTACTATCCGAGTTTCTCGACCGACGTCCAGGGACAGATGGTCGACGTCAAGGCCAAGCCGGTGGAAGGCGGCCTGCGCGTCAACCTGCTCCCGGGCGGGCCGATCAATCCGTATGTCGGGGCGGGCGTCTCCTACTTCTTCCTCGACACCGACCAGGGGGAGATCGACAACCAGAGCGGGATCTACGGGCAGGCCGGACTGGAGTTCGGCGGCGAAGGCTCCCGCTTCTTCGTCGAGGCGCTGTGGAGAAAGATGGACACCACCATCACGCTCGCGGCGTTCGATCGGGACACCCAGTTCGACGGGCTGGCCGCCAACGCCGGGTTCACCTGGCGGTGGGGAAACTAGGAGCCTGTCCCGGTCTCTGGTCCTCTCCAGGGGTTGGGGCGTCCTGACGGATCGCGAGCTCGTGGCGCACGCCCGCGCATTGGCCGCCGACCCGCGCTTCAGGCCGCATTTCCACCAGCTCTGCGATTTCGTCGACGTAACGGACGTGCAGGTCAAGGTCTTCCGGGACATCGACCCGGCCCTCGAATGGCTCGCGGTGGCGGACGCGAAAGCGGAATTGCTTCGAGCCCTTTCCGCTGCGCCGTCTCTCGATGACGCCCGGCGGGAGTAGAATAACCGCACCATGTCGGGTGCCTACACCATCGATGCGGCTCGATCCCTGGCCCTGTCCCGCGGCTGGGGCGTCCTGACGGGAGCCGAGCTGATCCGGCATGCGCGCCTGCTGGCCGCGGATCGCGCCCTTCCCGACACGGATTGATCGCCGGGCCTTCGAACGTGAAGCCCGGACAGCGGCGGGTGGTCGTGGTCGGCGCGGGCGCGGCCGGCACGATGGCGGCGATCTTCGCCGCCACGTCGGGCGCGGAGACCCTCCTGCTCGAGCGCACACGGGACGGCGGCCGCAAGATCCTGATCAGCGGCGGCGGCCGGTGCAACATCCTGCCGGCGCGGGTCGAGGAATCCCGCTTCGTGACCGATTCCCCTCCTCACCTCCTGCGCAAGATGGTCCGCTCCTGGCCTCTCCGGGAACAGATCGTCTTCTTCGAGAGGGAGATGGGGATCCCGCTCGTCGAGGAGCAGGAGTCGGCCAAGCTCTTCCCTGCTTCGAACCGCGCCCGGGACGTGCGGGACGGGCTCCTGGAGCTCGCGGGCCGCCGTGGCGCGACCGTGCTGACCGGCACGACGGTCACCGATTTCACGCCGATTGCGGACGGCTGGCGGATCGAACGGGAGGGGGCGCCGCCGCTCGTGGCGGACGCCGTCGTGGTGGCCACGGGCGGTCTCTCCGTCCCTTCCACCGGCAGCGACGGGCTCGGCCTGAGGGTCGCCGGACGGCTCGGGCATGCCGTGCACCCGACCTACGCGGCTCTCACGCCTCTCACCGCGGACCCGGCCCCCTTCGCGTCCCTGGCGGGGGTCTCGGTGGAGGTCACGCTCTGCGCCCGCGGCTCCGGCCGGGAGGCGGCCGCGGCCGGCGGGTTCCTGTTCACGCACAAGGGGTACAGCGGACCGGCGGTGCTCGATATTTCCCACGTCGCGGTGCGATCCCGCGAAGGAAACGGGCCCCGGGCTCGCCTCGAGGTCCGCTGGTGCCGGCTCGATGCGCGGGAGTGGGAGCAGGCCCTCCGCCCCCGGGGCGCCCGGACCGTGGCGGGGGCGCTCCGCGCCGAGCTTCCCGAGCGCCTGGCCACCGCCCTGCTCGTGGCGGCCGGGGTCGAGCCCGCGCGGCCGCTCGCGGACCTGCGCCGCGCCGAGCGGCTTCGCCTCATCGACACGCTCGTCCGGGGGGACCTGCCGTGGACGGCCGACGAAGGGTATCGCAAGGCCGAGGTGACCGGCGGCGGCGTGAGCCTCGCCGAGATCGATCCGCGCACCCTGGAGAGCCGACGGCATCCGGGCCTCTTCCTCTGCGGCGAGATGCTCGACGCGTTCGGCCCGATCGGCGGCTACAACTTCCTCTGGGCGTGGGCGACGGGACGGGCCGCCGGCCTCGGCGCCGCGGGGACCGATGGTTTCCGGACGTCACGGTCGTGACATAATCCGCGCATGGATTTCCGCTGGTACGAGAGCTTCTTCCAGGGCGTCGTCGTCGAGATGTGGCGCAAGGCGATGCCGCCGGAGCAGACGCGTCTCGAAGCCGATTTCCTGGCGCGCGCCCTGAGGCTGCAGCCCGGGGATCGGGTGCTCGACGTGCCATGCGGCGCCGGCCGGCACGCCCTCGAGCTGGCCTCGCGGGGCTTCGCCGTGACCGGCGTCGATCTCTCGAAAGAACAGATCGACCTGGCGCGCGCGGGCGCCGCCTCCTCCGGCCTGAACGTCGACTGGCGGCAGGCCGACATGCGGGACCTTCCCTGGCGCTCCGAGTTCGATGCCGCCTGCTGTTTCGGAAACAGCTTCGGGTACATCGAACCTGCGGGGCTCCGGGAGTTCGTCGGGGCGATCTCACGGGCGCTGAAGCCGGGCGCCCGCTTCGTTCTCGACAGCGGAATGACCGCGGAATCGATCCTCCCCAATCTCGTCGAGCGGGAATGGTCGAAAGTCGACGACATCCTGTTTCTCGAGGAGAACCGCTATCACGCCGTGGACGGGTGTCTCGAGACGACCTACACGTTCGTGCGCCGGGGCGAGACCCACACGAGGACCGGCCTGCACTGGGTGTACACGCTCCGGGAGATCCGCGCGCTCCTCTCGGAGGCGGGGCTGATCGCCGAGGATCCTGTCAGCTCTCTGGACGGCGCGCCGTTCCAGGCCGGGTCGCGCTACCTCATCCTGGTCTCCGCCAAAGCCTGAGCACGGGAGAGGCTCCTAGCCCGCCGGCTGGATGGCGAAGGCGATTCGCCGGTGCGCCTCCCGCAGGGCCGCCTCGACCCGCGCCGGACTGGCTGCGCGCGCGAAGATGAACCCCAGATAGGACGACCCCTCCGGAAGCGGCACCAGCGGCTTGCCGAGGGTCGCGCTGATCGTGATGTCCTCGATCCCCCCGACGTTCCGGGCTTCCTGAAGGCCCGAGACGCCGCGCAGGATTCCGGCGCGCGGAATCGGGATCATCATGACCCCGGCGGGCCGCGACTCCCGCCGGAGCCGGGTCACGTCCCGGCCCAGGGCGTGCATCAGGACGACCTCCTCGAGCGACAGGCCGGTCGAGAAGCGCAGGGTGCGCGAGCAGAGCCCGCCGATGGAACGCGCCGCCAGCTCGATGAGCCAGGGGCCGCGCTCGTTCAGGCGAAGCTCGGCGTGCACGGGTCCCGTCCTCAGGCCGAGGGTGCGGGCGGCCCGGGCCGTCAGGGCCTCGATCGCCTTTCGGCTCCCGGCCGGCAGCCGGGACGGGGTCACGTAGAGCGTCTCCTCGAAGAAGGGACCGTCGAGCGGATCCGGCTTATCGAACAGCGCCAGGACCTTGAGGCGCCCTCGGATGAGCAGCCCTTCCAGGGCGACCTCGACGCCGGGGATGAACTCCTCCACCAGGATCAGTCGGGCGGCGTCCTGCCCCTTCTCGGCGACGTCGGGATCGCCGAGCAGAGCGGCAATGCGCCGGAAGGCGGCGACGAACTGGTCCGGGCCGTCGGCGCGGATGACGCCGCGGCTGGCGGCCAGGAACGTCGGCTTGAGGACGCAGGGAAACGTCTGCCGCCGGGCGGCCGCCGCAGGATCGTCCTCCAGGGTCATGAGGTCGTAGGGCGGCGTCCGGACGCCGCCGGCGTGCAGGATGCGGCGCAGGCTGTCCTTGCGCCGCGCCGCGCGCGCGGCCTCGGGCGGGTTGTGGGGCAGGCCGAGCCGGGCGGACGCGGCGGCCGCCACGACCGCGCTCTCGTCGTCGGTCGGGACGATGGCCGCCAGGGGATGTGAGGCGGCGAAGGCGACGATCTGGGAGGCGGCGGTCGCCGGATCGCGCCGGTCGAGCGTCACACCGCGTGCCGGCTGCAGGTCCTGGAGCGCCTGCCTCCGGTCGGAGCCGACGACGGTCTCGACGCCGAGCCGCTCCGCGGCCTGGATGAAGTCGCGCGCGCGATAGGTGGTCGCGGGCAGGAGCAGGAGCACGCGCGTGGGAGGGGCGGCGACCGATCGCGTCCGCCGCGCCGTGCGTTGCGATCGACCGGGCACGGTCGCTCCCGTCAGGCCCGATCGTCCATCGGAATGTAGTCGCGGCGGGGCGCGCCCGTGTACACCTGGCGCGGACGGGCGATCTTCTGCTCGGAGTCGAGGAGCATCTCCTCCCACTGGGCCAGCCAGCCGCAGGTGCGCGGGATGGCGAACAGGACGGGGAAGGTCTCCACGGGGAAGCCCATGCTCTGGTAGATGAGCCCGGAGTAGAAGTCGACGTTCGGGTAGAGCTTGCGGCTGACGAAGTAGTCGTCCTGCAGCGCGATGCGCTCGAGCTCGAGGGCGATGTCGAGCAGGGGGTTGCGCCCGGTGACTTCGAACACCTGGTCGGCGATCTGCTTGATGATGCGGGCCCGCGGGTCGTAATTCTTGTAGACGCGGTGGCCGAAGCCCATCAGGCGCGTCTGTCCCTGCTTGACCCGGTGGATGTAGTCCGGCACCCGATCCTTCGACCCGATCTCCTTCAGCATGCGCAGGACCATCTCGTTCGCCCCGCCATGCAGCGGCCCGTACAGCGCCGCGACCCCGGCCGCCACGGCCGAATACGGGTCGGGGTGCGACGAGCCCACGGCGCGCATGGCGAGCGTCGAGCAGTTCTGCTCGTGGTCCGCGTGCAGGACGAACAGCACGTCCAGGGCGCGCTCCAGGACCGGGTTCGGGCGGTACTTCGACTCGGCCATCCGGAACAGCATGTTCAGGAAGTTGCCGGTGTACGACAGGTCGTTGTCGGGGTAGACGAACGGCAGCCCGACGCTGGCGCGGTAGGCGAACGCCGCAAGGGTCGGCATCTTGGCGATCAGCCTCACCATCTGATTGCGCCTCGCCACCGGGTCGAAGATGCTGCTCGCCTCCCGGTAGAAGGTCGACAGCGCCGCGACCGCGCTGACCATGATTCCCATCGGATGGGCGTCGTAGCGGAACGCCTCGATGAAGCGCTTCATGGTCTCGTGCAGGAAGGTGTGGTGCGTGATGGAGTGGACCCACGCCTCGTGCTGCTTCCGGTTCGGCAGCTCGCCGTTCAGGATGAGATAGGCGACCTCGAGGTAGGTGCTGTGCTCGGCCAGCTCCTCGATTGGGTACCCGCGGTAGTTGAGGATCCCCCTGTCCCCATCGATCATCGTGATCCGGCTTCTGCAGAGTGCCGTGTTCGTGAAGGCCGGGTCGTAGGACATGAGGCCGAAGTCGTCTTCGGAGGTCCTGATATCGCGCAGGGCCATGGCCTTGATGGTGCCGGTCTCGATCGGCACTTCGTACGACTTGCCCGTGCGGTTGTCGGTGATGGTCAGAGACTCACGTCGGGCCGGCTGGCTGCCGGTCGAGACCTTGCTCACCGGAGCTTCCTGGGCGCCGGGGCTGCTGCCTGAACGGGGCAAGGGGGATGTCCTCCGCAATCGGGTGCGCTCGGCGGTCGCTGCACACCTAAGGATAACTCAGGACAGGGTGGGCCCGGCGGCGTCAACCCGGATGTTTTCCTCCTGGCCCGCCACGCCGGCGGCGGCCCGGACGCCTGGCGGCTCCGGCCGGCCCGGGCCGGCCGGCCTCGCCGGGCCTGCCGGCCCCTGCGGCCGCGCCCGCGGCGTCCGGGTCCGCGGCCTGCTCCGCGGCCACACCCCGGCGGAGCGCCTTGATCAGGTGCCGCATGTCGCGCGGCAGCGACGATTCGAACTCGACGCGCTGGCCGGTGACCGGATGGACGAAGCGCAGCGTCCTGGCGTGCAGCGCGGTCCGCCCGATGAGGGACGTGCGCCGGCCGTAGCTGCGGTCGCCGATGAGAGAATGGCCGGCCTCGGCCAGGTGGACCCGGATCTGATTCCTGCGGCCGGTGCGCAGGCGTACCGACAGGACCGTGGCCCCGGGCAGACGCTCGGTCACGGTGTATTCGGTGATCGCCTCTTTGCCTTCTCCAGGGCGGCGGGTGGAGTGCACCTTGAGGCTCCTCGGGTCCTCGACGAGATGGCTTTCGAACCGTCCTTCGTCCGGCTCGACCCGGCCCTTCGCCACCGCGGTGTAGATCCTCTCGATGGTCCGGGTCTTGAATTGGGCCTCGAGCGCCTCGAAGGCGCGCCGCGAGCGGGCGAACAGCAGCAGACCGCTGGTGTCCCAGTCGAGGCGATGCAGGGCGTAAAGGGCCGGTCGGCGGACTCCCCTGTCGCGCTCGGACTCGAGGAGCCTCTCGACCAGGCTGTCCTCGTCCTCGCGCAGGGGCGTCGGGACGCTCAGGAGCCGGGGCTGCTTCTCGACGACGAGGAGCTCGCGCTCCTGGTGGATGATCCGGTACCCCTCGCCGGGCCGGGGCGGGGGTTGCGGGCGGTAGCGGCGGGAGGAATCGACCTGGATCTCGTAGCGCTCGCCGGCGGCGACGCGGCGCGCGTACTCGCCGGGGCCGATCGGTCTCGAGGCGCGGTCTCGGCCGCCGGCCGGCAGCCTGACCGATCCGGCGTCGATGAGCCCCCGCGCCTCGCTGTGGCTGAAGCCTCCCCGATCGTGCAGAATGGCCTGCAGGGTCCGGCCGGCGTCCTCCGGGGCGACCTCGAGGACCAGGCTCCTCAACCGGCGAACGATCCGAGCGCCTTCGCCTCGTCCTGGAAGATCTCGAAGATCAGGTGCAGGGAGAGCATCGACAGAACGTTGTAGACGGTCTGCGTCGGCATCAGGAGCTTCACGTCCCCCTTCTTCTCGACGTAGCGTTTCTTGGCCGCGACCAGCTCGCCGATGCCCGCGCTGTCCACGTAATCGACCGACTTGAGATTGACGATGAGGCGGGTGTTCCCTTCCTCCAGGAGCCCCTTGACCGACTTGTCGAGCGATTCGACCGCCTCGCCCAGCGTCAGCTTCCCCTTGATGTCGAGTATCCGGACCTTGCCAGCTTCCCTGACCTTCAAGCTCATGCTCCCCCCTCAGGCGTGACAGCCGCGGGCATCGCGGTGGAGGCCATTCTAAGCCATCGGGTATGAAAATGCCCTACGACCGTGGAGGCCAGCGTCCGGCTAGGAGGCGCTGAATCGGAGCTCTGTCCTTCCGCGGACAGCCTGAGGGCCTCCTCCCGCCGGACGCCTCGGCTAAGTTGCTGACCTGTCAGGCAGTCTGCTCGCCCGATCGGGCGTTTTCGCTCTGGCACGATCCTTTCTATACGCGCGTCCGTCCGCGTCGACGGAGGCTCGCTTGTTCATTCCACCGCGCTGCCCGTTTGCCCCCTGCACCGCCCGGCTCGACCCCGCCGCGCCGTTCTTCCATCGCGACGGACTCTACTACCCGCGCTGCCGTGCCCATCCGGTGCAGCGCTTCCGCTGCCGGCTCTGCCGCCGCCGATTCTCCCGGCAGTCCTTCCGGGCCGACCGCAATCAGAAGAAGCCTCACCTCAATGCGCCCTTCCTGCGCCTGATGCTCGCCTGCGTGGCACTGCGCCAGGCCGCCCGCGTCCTGGGCGTCGCCCGCCGCACCGTCGAGCACCGCTTCCTCTGGCTGGCCCGCCATGCCGCCCGGTTCCACGCCAACCGCCTGGAGTCCCTGCAGGGACCGTTCATGCTCGACGAGCTGGAGACCTTCGAGGGAAACCGCTTCCAGCCGGTGACCGTCCCCGTGCTCATCGAGCCGCGCAGCTTCTTCCTCATCGCCTCGGAGGCGGGGCCGCTCCGGCGCAAGGGACGCATGACCCCGACGCAGCGGCGCAGGAGGGCCGAGCACGAGGCACGTTACGGCCGGCGTCCCTCGCAATCGGCCGCCGCCGTGCGGGCGGTCCTCCTGCGCCTGCGGCGCTGCGTGGCCACCGGCGGCGCGGTGGTCCTGCATTCCGACCGGAAGCCCCTCTACGAGCGCCTGGGCCGGCGGCTGTTCGGACGACGATTCATCTGGGCGCCGCATTCCGCATCGACGCGGCGGGACCGGACGAACCCGCTCTTCCCCATCAATCACACCAATGCCCGGCTGCGGCACTTCCTGGCCCGCCTGCGGCGTCGCAGCTGGTGCGTCAGCAAACGCCGGCTGCGCCTGCAGCAACACCTGGAGATTGCCTCGTTATGGGTGAACTACTGCCGGCCGATCACCAACCGGACCGGCACCACCCCGGCACAGGCGCTGGGCCTGGCGTCCAGGCGCTACCGCGAAGAAGAGGTCCTCGCCTGGAGAGAGAACTGGGGCAGGCTCCCGGTTGCCCCCTGACTCAGCCGCCAGCCACCTCCACGGTTCTCGGGCATTTTCCCATCGGGTACACTCTGGGCCATGAGAGACGGAGGGCGGTCCCTGGAAGCCGGCCTGGCGCCCGCGGTCCTCCTGCTCGCCCTGGCGGCCGCGAGCGCCGCCTGCCCGGGAAGCGTCCCCGCCGGCCACGCGGCAGGCGGATCTCCCCCCGCCGCGCCGGTCCCCGCCATGGCGGCGGCCGGCCCGGAGGCGTTCGCCGCGAGCGCTCTCTGGGACGACGGGCGCGCCGAGATCGACGCCTATGAGGCCTCGGTGCGCCGCTATGGCGCGCCGCGCCGGCTGACCGCCTATCTGATCGTCGTGAAGGAGGACTTTTCGAAACGGCAGATGGTGAAGGCGGACCCCGGACACGACCCTGCCGACCTCTTCCCTGTCCTGAAGCTGAACCATGTCATCAACTACCAGACCGGGATCTACAGCTATCATCAGATGGCCTCGGCGTTCTTCGACCGGGGCACCATGGAGCTGGTGAAGCTGTCGCTCACCTCCAACGAGTGGTGCGGCAACACCTACAAGGAATACACGCGGCGGGCCGGCGGTCGCGCGCTGCACGTGCATACGTATTGGGACGGCCAGGCGGAGGCGACCTACGGAATTCCGGCCGGAGAGGACGTCGTCTTCTACGACGCGCTCCCCCTGTGGATCCGATCGCTGCCCCAGGCGCCGGGAACGGCCCTCCCCCTCCGGATCGTGCCGTCCCAGATCGACAGCCGGGGCGCGCCACCCGAGGTCCGGCCCGCGACCCTGAAGGCGGCCGCCGAGGAGCGGGTGCAGGTTCCGGCCGGAGCGTTCCGCGCCCTGCGCTGGGAGCTGCAGGCTACCGAGGGGCCGCCCGAGCTCTTCTGGACCTCGCGCGACTACCCGTACGTCCTCGTGGCGTGGGATCGCCCGGACGGGAGCGGCTACCGCCTGAAGTGGACGCAGCGGCTGGCCTACTGGACCCTCAACCACCCGGGGGACGAGAGGTATCTGGAGGGGCCGGAACCTGGTGCGCCGCGGCGATCTCCGCCAGGGAGATCGGATCGCCCAGGCGGGCGATCTCCGCGGGGCGGCCCACCACGATGAGGCCATCCCCCGGCTTCAGCTCGGTGTTCGGGTCGGGCATGATGCGGCGCTCCCGGCCGCCGGGGAGGGCCCGCTTCAGCTCGATGATGTTCACTCCGAAGCGCTGGCGGGCGCCCAGCTCGCGCAACGTCATCCCGGGGAAGGACTCGGGCAGCATGACCATGGCGACGACGTATTCGCCCGGCAGCTCGACGAAGGTCGTCTGGGGGCGCTCGCCCGGCCCGCGGCGATCGAAGCGCGCCAGGCGGGCCTCCTTGTGCAGGACTTCCTGGCTGTAGACCGCGATGATGTCCCCCGCCGACAGCTCCCCCACCAAGCGGCGCGATTCCGGCGAGTCGACGACCGGGAGCCGATCGCGGCTGACCTGCTTCCAGCGGCCGATCGCCACGGACAGGAGATCGCCCTCGCGCAGCACCGGCACGTCCGTGTACATGACGTCCCGGGCGCGCAGCGTCTGCGCCGCCTCGGGATTGCGCAGGGGCTCGGAGAGGTCCCCCAGCGTGATCGCTCCCAGCAGGCGGCCGTCCTCGCCGACGACGAACAGCTCCTTCCGGCCCTCCTCGAGCAGCCGCTTCATGACCACCCCCACGCTCTCCAGCTCGTTCACCGGAGCGCAGGCCGAGCGCATGAGATCGCGCACCTGGATGGTGTCCATGACCAGCTCCTCCATCCTGCCGCCCAGCCGGACGCCGCGCTCGATCAGGGACTCGGTGTAGATCGACTCGCGGTGCAGGAGCCGTGACACGACCACCGCACCGGTGCAGGCGACCATGAGCGGCAGGATGACCTCGTAATCGCCGGTCAGCTCGAAGATGATCATGATCGAGGTGAGGGGCACCTGCGTGGTCCCCGCGATCATCGCCCCCATCCCGACCAGGGCGTAGGCGCCCGGGACCGAGGTCGCGAGCGGGAACGACTCGTGGCACCAGGCGCCGTAGACGTACCCGAGCGTCGACCCGATGAACAGGGTCGGCGTGAACAGGCCCCCCGAGCCGCCCGACCCCGCGGTGAGGGCGGTCGCCGCGAGCTTCAGGAGCGGCAGCACGATCACGAGACTGAGCGGCACCACACCGTCGTCGAGCAGGACGTGGTTCGTGGTGTCGTAGCCGTTGCCGAACACGTGCGGAACGAAGGCGCCGATCAGGCCGAGCAGCGCGAACCCCGCCACCGGCTTCGCCCATTCCGGAAGCGGCAGCCGCTTGAAGCCCTTCTCCGCGCCACGGAGCGCCAGGATGAACAGCGAGGAGGCGACGCCGATGAGGATCCCCATCAAGAGGTAGTGCCAGAGCTCCCAGCCGCTGGTCAGGGTGCTGTAGTCGGGCGGGTGGTACGCCGGATAGGCGCTGATCAGATGGCGCGAGATGACCGTGCCGATGGCCGCGGCGACGACGATCGGGCCGAAGCTTTCCAGGGCGAAGTTGCCGAGAATCACCTCGAGCGCGAACAGCGCCCCGCCGATCGGCGCGTTGTAGGCGGCCGCGATGCCGGCCGCGGCCCCGCAGCCGAGCAGGATGTTCAGCCGGTTGCCGGCGAGGTGGAAGCGCCGGCCGAGGACCGAGCCGAGGGCCGCGCCGACGCGGATCAGCGGTCCCTCGCGCCCGAGCGAGCCGCCGGTCCCGACCGTGATGATGGTCGCGGCCGCCTTCAGGAGGCTCCGGCCGAGATGCAGGACTCCGCCCCGCTGCGCCACCGCCTCGATGAGGGCGGTCGTGCCGTGCCCGCCGACCGGCTCGCGGGTCATGAAGACGATGAGCCCGATCATCGCCCCGCCCAGGGTCGGGACGAGGAAGCGGTGCCACAGCGGCAGGGCCAGGGCGTGCTCGAGGATTTCGTGACGCGAGCCCCAGAAGAGCCCCTGGAAGAGCCCGAGCAGGCGGATGAGCGCCACGGAGGCGAGTCCGGTCACGACCCCGGTCAGGGGCACCAGGAGGAGGAACCGCTTCTCCCCGGGCGGGCGGTGGAGCAGCGAGACGAAGGGGCGCCAGTCGGCGAACATCCGCAGACGGGTCAGTCGCCGCTCCTCCATGCATCCTCCCGGGTCATTGTAATTCCTTGGCTCGGACGATGCCCGTCGTCTCTGTTAGAATGACGGGCCTTCGCGGAGCCTCGGACCGTCCCGATGACATCCCCCGACAGCCGCTCCGGCCGAGCCGCCGGGCACGCCCCCTCGTCCATCTTGAAGATGGCCGCGCCGCTCATCCTGTCCTTCCAGATGCGATCGCTGTTCACCTTCGTGGACCTGGCGTTCGCCGCCACTCTCGGGGACGCGGCCATCGCCGCGGTCGGCGGCCTGTCGTTCCCCTACGAGATTCTGATGATCGCCTGCTGGGTGGGGCTGTCCACCGGCTTGACGGCGAACCTGTCGCAGGCGATGGGGCGCCGGCAGGGAGCGCGCATCGAGCAGATCCTCGCGGTGTCGCGCCGCACCGTCTGGACGCTGGTGCCGGTGTTCTCGGCGATCGCCCTGTACATCTATTTCGGCGCCTACCGGATGGGGCTCGACCCCGCCCTGGCGCGGCAGTTCTCGATCTACGGCTCCGTGCTCATCGGCGGCTCGGCCTTCACCTCGTTCTGGTCGATCATCCCCGATTCCATCATCAAGGCGCACCACGACACCCGCTCCACGATGTGGGCCGGCATCTGGTCGAATCTGATCAACGTCGGCCTGAACGCCATCTTCCTGTTCGTCTTCCACTGGGGCGTGTTCGGGATCGCCCTGTCGACCGTCCTGGGCAGGCTCGGCGGGCTGGTGTACGCGCTGCGCAAGGCCGCGGCGCACGAGGCGGCGCGGCAGGCGAGCGGCCTCGACAGCGACCCGGCCCGGGACCCGGCTCCCCTGCGCTCGCTGATGTCGCTCGCCGTGCCGGCGGTCCTGACCTACGGGTTGATGGCGGTGGAGACGGCCCTGGTCAACTGGCTCCTGGCCCGCCAGCCGGGGGCCACCGAGTCGATCGCGGCCTACGGGATCTTCTCGCGCGTCCTGCAGTTCGCCGCCATGCCGATCATCGCCTCGGCCGTCGCGGTCCTGCCGTTCGTGGCGCGGCGCTTCGGAGAAGGGGCCATCGAGGCGATCAGGAAGGGGATGCGTCAGATCACGCTGGCGGCGGCCCTCTACTGCGTCGCCGTGGTGACTCCGGCGCTCCTCCTGGGCGGCCCGCGCCTCGCCCGCGCCCTGGCCGAGTCGGCGCGCACCGCCGAGCTGGCCACCGTCGCCTTGCGTTTCTGTCCGCTGGCCTGCCTCGTCATGGTTCCATTCGTCCTGTGCCGGCCGGCGTTCGAAGGCCTGCAGCGCGGCCGGCCCGGATTGACCATGGCGGTCTTCCGCTACCTCCTCCTGACGATCCCCTGCGCCTTCCTGGGGATGAGGGCGGCGGCCGCCCTCTCGGTGGAGCCGCTCTACGGTCTCCTGGGCGGGCTCGTCATCGCCTCCTCGGTGTCGTCGAGCGTGTTTCTGACCTGGCTCGGGCGCTCCCTGCGCCGGCTCGAGGGGCCGGGGGCGGGCACGAACTCCGCCTGACGGGCTGGACTACGGCACAAGAATCATTAAATTGACGTGTGCCATGTCAGGGCGCGCCGCCATTCCCCTGTCCCGGCCCCAGTCCGAGGCCGCGGAGCCACCACCCGGCGGGGTGAAGACCCCCCGGATTGGATCGCTTCCCTTTCCCTTCGTCGGGTTCATGCTCTGTCTCGTCGTGTCGGGGACCAGCGGGCTCATCTACGAGGTCGCCTGGATGCGATCGCTCGAGCTGGTCTTCGGGGCGACCTCGTTCGCGGTGGCGACCGTCCTGGCCGCGTTCATGGGAGGGCTCGCCTGCGGCTCCGCCTGGATGGGCCGGGGGGCGCACCGGCTGGAGCGCTTCCAGCCTCTCCACGTCTATGCCGTCATCGAGTGCCTCATCGGCGTTTCCGGGCTCCTGGTCCCGGTCCTCCTCCAGGGTCTCGTTCCCCTGTACCGCCTGAGCTGGACGCACTTCCACGAATCGTTCGCGCTGTTCAGCCTGGGGCGACTGGCACTGTGCGGGTCGGTCCTGCTGCTGCCGACGGCCCTGATGGGGGCGACGCTCCCCCTGGCCAGCCGCGTGGCCGCCGCCGGGGGCCGGGCCGAGACGGGCAGGCGGATCGGCTTTCTCTACGCCGCGAACACCTTCGGGGCGGTCCTCGGCAGCGCCGCCGCCGGGCTCGTCCTGCTTCCTTCCATCGGACTGAGACGGACGGAATGGCTCGCGGTCGGGCTCAACCTCCTGGCCGCCGGAGGGGCGATCCTGGTGGCGCGATTCCGGCGCGGCCCGGATCCGGGGGACGCGGAACGCCGCGGCGCAGAACCCGGACCGGCGGCGGACGGCGTGCGGCAGGCGGCGGGGGTCGGGTCGGACGGCGCGCGGGCCGACCGCACCCTCATCGCCCTCTATGCGATCTCGGGAGCGACCGCCATGGCCTACGAGGTCGCCTGGAGCCGCCTGCTGGTCCTGGTCCTCGGTTCCTCGACGTACTCGTATACCATCATGCTCACGACCTTTCTGCTCGGTCTCGCATCGGGGGCGTGGATCGGAGCGCGGCTCATGAAGAGGGGCGCACCCGTGCTGCTCGCGGCCTCGCTGGCGCAGGTGCTCGTCGCCCTGACGACGTACCTGGGGCTCTATCTCGTCCGCGAGCTGCCGTACCTCTACGTCCTGGCGCACGATCGGCTGCAGCCCTCGGCCAGGGGGCTCGTGGGCGTGCAGCTGGCGCTGGCCGCCGGGGTCATGATCCTCCCGACTCTTGCGCTGGGGGCGATGTTCCCGATCACGCTCGGCGGCCTGAGCCTCTCGCGCGAAGGGGCCCCCCGTGTGGTCGGCCGTGCCTATGCCTGGAACACGCTCGGCGCCATCGCGGGATCGCTCCTTGCCGGCTTCTGGCTCGTCCCCCGCCTCGGCAGCCGCGGGACGATCCTGGCGGGGATCGTGACGAGCGCGCTCCTGGCGCTCTGGGGCCTCCTCGCGGCGCGACCGGCCCCGGCCGCCAGGCTCCGCATCCTGTTCGTCTGTGCTGTCGCCGCCTTCGTGGCCAACGCCATCCTGGCGTCGCCGGCCCTGCCTCCCGAGATCCTGTCCAGCGGCGTGTTCCGCTACGCCGATCGATACCGGGGCGTGGACCGGCGCCGGTTCCAGGAGGAAGTGAAGGCCAACCACGGCGAGATCCTGCTCTTCAAGGAGGGGCTGACCTGCACGGTGACCGTCTTCCGCACGACCAAGGCGCTGAGCCTCCTGGTCAACGGCAAGCCGGACGCCTCGGTGCCTCCCGGCCTCGCCGAGCCGTTCCCATGGATGAAGGCCGCTCGGGCGGGCGATCTCCCGACCCAGGTGCTGGTGGCCCAGGTCCCGATGCTCCTCGCTCCGCGGGCCGAGCGCGTGCTGGTCGTGGGGCTGGGAAGCGGCGTGACGCTCGGCTCGACACTCAGCCATCCGGCGGGCGCCATCGACTGCGTCGAGCTCGAGAGCGCGGTCGTCGAGGGGAGCCGGTTCTTCGACGCCCAGAGCGGCGCGCCCCTTCGGGATCCGCGCGTCCGGCTGGTGGTGAACGACGCGCGCAACCACCTGCTGCTGAGCCGGGAGCCCTACGACGTGATCATCTCCGAGCCGTCCAACCCCTGGGTGGCGGGAGCCGCCAGCCTCTTCACCCGCGATTTCTTCAGCCTGGCCCGCTCGCGCCTGGGCCCCGATGGCGTGTTCTGCCAGTGGGTGCAGCTGTACGAGCTGACGGCCGAGGACTTCCGATCGATCCTGAGGGGGTTCGCCTCGGTCTTCCCCGGAGTGCACGTCTTCCGGATCGCCTCCGACGCCATCGTCATCGGCACGAACGGCCGCGCCCCGTTCCCCCTCGACGCCATCCTCAGGCACGCCAATCCGCGCGTCCTCGCCGATCTCGAGCGGATAGGCATCCGCACTCCCGACGATCTCCTGGCGCATTACTGGGTCGGCGGCCAGGAGCTGCGCGCCCGCCTCGGGCGGGGGCCGGCGAACACCGACGACAACATGCGGATCGAGTTCGCCGCCCCGTTGCGCATGCTGTCCCGCCGCAAGGCGGAACAGGAGGCGCAGGCGCGCGAGCTGGCCTCGATGTTCGCGGACGGCACGACCGGCATCGCGCGGCAGGTCCGGCTGCCGATGGATCAGGGGCTCCAGAGCCTGTTCTGGGCCCGGCTGGCCGCCGCGGCGGTGGCGCAGGGCTACCCCGACGTCGCCGGGGTCTATGCCGGGCGCTCCCTGGCCCTGAAGCGGAATCCCCTGGCCGCGCGGGCCGCGGGCGAGGCGCTGGGGCTGGCCGATCGGCAGGACGAGGCCCGCGCATGGCTCGCCGCCGCGGCCCGCGATTTCCCGCAGGACGCGGGCCTCAGGCGCGCCCTTCTCGAGCTCGGGAGAACTGCGGCAGACTGGCCCGCGGTGCGCCGGCACGCGCAGGTTCTGCTCGATCGGGACCCGGACGATCGGACGGCGCGCCTCCGCCTCGGGGAGAGTCTCCTGCGCCTGGGCGATCCCGGCGCCGCCCTGCTCGTCCTGACTCCCCTCGCGCCGGCGCGCTGGAACAACGGGGTGGCCGGAGCCGTGGCGGGGGACACGGAGTTCGACGACTTCGCGTACCTGCTCGGAGCGGCGCTCCACCTGAGCGGCGATTCGGACGCGGCCGTGGCGCCGCTGCGGGAGCACCTGAGAGCCCATCCCGCCGACCGCGCGGCCCGCACGCTCCTGGCGGACGCGCTCGGGCGCGCGGGACGCCGGCCGGAGGAGGCCGCCGAGCGCCGCCGTCTCGAGCCGGACGCCGCGCGCAAAGCGGCGGACAGGCTGGCGCAGGCGCGGAGCGGGTGGAGCTTCACGCCGCCCGACCGCCTGATTGCGCTCCTCGAGGATGCCCGGGCGCTCGATCCCGCCAACGACGAGGTCCCGCCCCTCCTCGCGCGGGCCCGCGCCCTCGCGGGGGACCGCGGCGCGGCGGCGGCCATCCTGGAGGACTACCTCGAGACGCACCCCGACCGCCCCTGGGCGATCGGGTTCCTCGGTGAGCTCGAGTCGGCGGGGAGCGACCCGGAGAGAGGACGCCTCCTGGCCGAGCGCTACGTGGCGCTCACCGGCCATGCGTGGGAGCCTCTCGGACCCTAGCCGGGATTTCTCAGCACTTCATTCGGATCGCATGTCGCGCGAGTGCGACCCGGCCTGAATTCAGGAGTCGGCGCGTCAACCCTCCGCTCGTTACGGTACCAGACCCCGACGTCCTTCTTCCCGAGCCTCCACAGGATGCCGAGCGGCGCCTTGCCGCAGCAGGACGCCAGCTCGCCGTGCTCTCCCAGGTAGTGGTGGAAGCGGCACGCGCAGATGCGATTGTCGAGCCCGTTGCCGCCACGCCGCGAGCGATAGACGACGTGATGGTCGTCCAGGTTCTTCCGCGAGGTGCAGCCGGGGGCGCTGCAGCGCCATCCGGCGCGGGAATAGACCGGATCGCCGGGGCGCTTCGGGGCGCCTGCGCGGGCGCTGGCCGAGGCGCCGGCAATGCGGTGTGGCGGGTCCCAGGTGTGGACGAAGTCCTCGAGGAGAGCCAGGAGGCCGACCCAGGCCGGCAGGCGGCGGGAGCGGACGGAAAACGTCCGGGCTGCCACCATGGACGGGGCGGCGTGAGCATCCGGCCACGGCTCGTCCCAGGGGACCGAGTCGGTCGTCTTCGACAGCCGTTCCCGGAATGCTTCGATGACGCCGAGGAAATCACCGGCGAGCTCGTGCGGCAGGCGGAGGCGGAGGAAAACGTCCGGGCTGGGTCGCTCGGCGGCCGCGGTCCCGAAGCGCTGCACCCGCTCGCGCGCGGTCCCCGACTCGCGGCGCAGCGACTCGTGCCACGCGGCGTCGTCCAGCGGCTCCGGCCGGACCGCCCCCGCGAGCCCGGCGGCGCGAAGCGAGCGGGTGCGCCCGAGCGCCCGGGCTTCATCCCGGAGACGCTTCACGGTGGCCTCTTCGGCCCGCGCGACCCAGGCCCGCTCGAGGTCGGCCGCAACCGGGCCGCGGCCGAGAATCTTCAGAATGAGAAGCGTCGCCTCGAAGCCGATGCGACCCGCTTCGCAGGCCGCGCGCAGGACCGGGAACTGCCGCAGCGAGCGGACCGCCCGGACCCGGTCCTCCGCCGAGGTGCGCGAGACGCCAAGGCGCTCTTCGGCGTAGTGCCCGACGCCCGCGAAGCGGAGGAGCGACCAGGCGCCGCGCTCGGCCAGGTCGGTCAGCACCATCGCCAGGCGGGCGACAAGTTCTTCTTCGAGAACCAGCAAGGCGAGGATCTGGCCGTCGAGCTCGGCCGCGCCACCGGTCCCCGCGACGCTCTCGACATCCCGAAGACGCGCCAGGCTGACTCCCGCCAGCGCCAGGGACCAGGAGGCGGGGGAAGTCGAAGGCAGGTGGCTCCAGTTGTCGGTCGAGCGCGCCAGGGCGGTCTCCACGACCGCGGGATCGGGGGACACCTTCATGGGCTGGCAATCGGCGTCGGGCGGGAAGCCGGCGGAGCAGGCTTCCCCCACCAGCGCCTCGACGAAGGAGGTCACGCTCGCCTCGCGCCCCTCGACGCAGCGGTACAAGTCGACCACCTCGTCGAACGCCGCCAGGAGCGGGGACGGCAGGGGGATAGTCACAAGGGCGCGGTCGGAGAGATCGTCCAGCCCGTCATCGGGCGGGCCCTCGGTATCCGCGGCTCGCTGTGTGTCGTCCTCGGGCGAGGCTTCGCTATCCAAAGTTCGGGCCCCTCCATCCGCCGGCCAGTCCGACCCGGCGGCGCGCGCCGCCCGGACCGAATCCCGCAGCGCGCGGATAGGGACGCGCCGCGCCAGAGCGACCCAGACAGCCAGAGAATCGGCGGACGCGATCCGGGCGACGAGAAGCGCCGCCACGCGCCCGAGGGAACGGCCGCCGTCGTCTCCCGTCAGGGCATCGGCCAAATGCGGGAGAGCCTTGAGAGCGCGCCCGAGCTAGGCGCAGTCCTTTACCCACCGGCCCGAGCGTCCGAATCGCTCGCGGGCATGATCCTCCACCCGGGCGAAGCCGAAATCGGACCAGGCCTGCCGCTGCACGAACGCGGCCGCCGCACGCGCCAGGGGAATCGCGATGCGATCGAGCCCGGCCCGCAGCGACAGCGCCAGGGCGTCGGCCTGGCGAAGAGACCGCTCGACCGGGTAGGCGCTCGAGGCTGATGCGGCCGGGGTGTCAGCAGCCGGGGTGTCAGCGGCCGGGGTGTCAGCAGCCGGGTCGTTGCCGGACTGGACGTGATAGGCCGGCGCATCCTCCCTGCAGACGAAGCGGCGCGGGGCCGCGATTTTCGCCGGCTGGATGCGCGCGAGATCCGCGCGTGGAAGGTCGGCGCGCGCGAGGTCGATGGGCGGGTGATCGTCGCGTGGGCGATCGGCGGGCGGGTACAAAGAATGATGCGATGCACGCAAAGCGGCGGCGGAACGCATAGTGTAAATATAGCGTAATTCAATTGGATTGCAAGCGAAAAGTTAGAGATTTTTTGTCACGCGCAAAGCCTGATGCGCGCCGCACGCGCCATGGCGATTCGCGTCGATCGCGACCGCGTCGATCGCAAGCACACCGAGCGCGATCACCCCGGGCAGGTGTGCGAGCCTAGGGAGCGGCCCCCACCTCTACGGTGAGAAATCCGGTCCAGGACCGGGCAAGGACCCGGTTCCCGGGCTACTGGGCGACGACGAAGAGGATCTTCTGGCCCCTGAGGGCCGACTCGTTCAGCACGGTGACCTCCACGGTGCCGTCCTCGGCGAAGCGGACGCCGATGTCGCGCCCTTCCTTGAGGAAGGTCGGGACGACCCGCACGTCCCGGATGTGGTCGATGCCGAACTGGCTGGGCTTGAGGGTGATCGATTTCGTCTTGGTCAGGTCGATGTTGTTGGCGAATTTCACCTCGCCGATGTTCTCCACCTTGTTGACGGTCTTCAAGACACCCCGGGCGCGCAGGCGCTCCTCGAGATCGGCGTCGTACCAGACCGAGTTCTGGTGCTCGGACAGCTTGGCGCTGGTGACCCGGTAGTTCTCCTCGGCCTTGCCCTTCTCCATCTCGAGCTGGGAGACGGTCGATTCGAGCTGCGCCTTCTTGGTCTCGAGCGCCTCGATCTCCTTCTGGAGATTGTCGCGCATCTCCTCCAGGATGGCCTTCTCCCCCTCCAGGTTGGTCGCCTTGGCGACGGCCACCTCGCGCTCCTGGATCAGCTTCATCTCCTTGGCGCGGACCAGGGCGAGGGGGCTGCGCTTGGCGTCCCCCTGCTCCACCCAGGTCCCGAAGAAGTCCTTCGCCGGATCGTAGTAGAAGTGCACCTTCATCCCCTTGTCCATGCCGGTTTCGAGGATGTTCAGGCGGGAGACCAGCTCCTTGGCCCGGCTCTCCGGGACCCCCTTCTCCTTCGCCAAGTACTGGATCGCCAGCTTCATATGGGTGTCTCCCGGCTTCACCACGACCCCGTCACCGGGGAGGAGCGTCTCGAGCTGGGACACCTTGTTCTGCAGGTCGCGAATCTTTTTCATGTCTTCGACGACCTGCCCCAGGATCCCGCGGTACGAGGGGTCCTTCTCGTTGCGCACCAGCTCGTCGAGGGCCTGCTCCTCCTCGGCGCTGAGCCCCTGGAGGAAGACCTGCGAGAAGGAGACCGGCTTGCGGCCGATGGTCTCCATCTTCGAATTGAACTGCTGGATGCGACCGTAGATGTCGCGGGTCTCGCTGTCGATCGAGTCGCGCGCCGTCTTCAGCTCGACCAGCAGCTTCTCCATGTTCATCGGGATCGGGCGCTCGGTCAGCTTCTTCGGGAACATCGCGAAGTAACCAAAGTACCCGCCGACCCCCAGTCCGGCCGCGACCAGGACGCCGCCCAGGAGCAGGACGAGCTTTTTATAATTGCGCTTTGGCTTCTCGTCGGGAAGCTTGATATCCTCAACTGGGTCGTCGAACAGACTCTGCATGAGCGAGGCCCTCTCCTGTGCGAAAGTCCGCAGATTGTAGCGTGAGAGGCAGGACGGTGCAACCGGTAATGCGGCCCCCCGTGCGGCGTTCATGCAGAACAGCCGCCGCGGCGCTCGTCCTGGGCGTGGCGCTGGCCCTGCACGCCATGCCCGCCGCGGGCGCCCCCGCCGGGGAGCCCCCTGGCCGTTCCGGAGCCATCCCCGGGGGTTCCGTGTCCCTGGTGCTCGGCCCCGACGGCCGGCTGTATTCCTGGAGCGCCGGGGCCCCCGGGCTCGGTCCCCTGCCCGCCGCGCTGGCGCGGATTGACCGGATGACCGTCAACGACATGGCGGTCTCCGAAGACGGCAGGAGCTGCCTCGTCCTTCCTGCCCTGGCCGCGCCCGGCCCCCCCGATGGGCGGGCGTCGAAAGGAGCGCGGCGCCCGCACGCCGAGGGAGTCGCAGTCCTGATCGCAATCGGAGACGGGCCCGTTCCCGCCCGGATTCTGAGCGAGATTCGCTTCGAAGGCGAAGGCCGGCAGGCGGTCCTGTCCCGGGATGGCACGCAGGCCTTCGTCGTGTCGAGCCGCGCCACCGCCGACGCCGCCCCCGGACAGGCGCGGACCTGGATCCACCAGCTCGACCTCGAGTCGGGCAAGGTCGTGGCCTCGGACCACGTCGACGATCTTCCCTCCGCCCTGACGCTCGACCCCGCGGGGACCCGCATCTATCTGGCCTATCCGGGGCGGATCGTCTCGTATACGACGCGGCCGCTGGCGCTGTCCTGGCACTACCGCTCGCCGGGGGCGAACCGCGCCGTCTGCTTCCGGCCCGGGAGCGCGATTCTCTATGCCGTCCGCACGAGGGAGATCACGCTCTTCGATCCGGGGATCATCGCCGCCCGCCTGCCGGAGGAGCGGCGCAAAAACGCGGACGAGGCGACCGGTGTCATTCCGGTCCCATTCGACGCCGATTCGCTCACATTCTCCCGAGGCGGCCGTGTCGCCGCGGTCCACGGCGGCGGCAACAGCCTGGTGTTCGTCGATCTCGATGCCAGGCGCGTCCTTTCAGCGGTTGGTGCGACATTCGACGGGGAGGCGCGCGCCATCAGGCCGATCGCCTTCGGGGAGGACGGAGGCAACCTGCTGGTCGCGACGTTCCCGCAGGGAAGGGTCGTCGAGGTGGGATTTCCACGGGACGAGATCCCTCCGATTCCGGAGCCCGCGCCGTCGCCGTCTCCCACCCCCTCGCCGTCACCGACACCAAGGCCGTTCCCTTCCCCTTCCCCCACTCCGACTCCGCCGCTGCCCGGGCCGACCCCCCCCGTGCCGCCACCGCCCGCACCGGAGCCGTCCCCCCCCTTTCCCATGCCGACGCCCACTCCGCCGCCGCCCATGCCGACGCCGACCCCACCGATCCCGCCGCCCGGTCCCGGGTCGGGTCTCGCCGGCCGGATCACCGGCCGGACCGAGCTCGTGAAGGCGGTGGTGATCTACGGACCGGACAGCATCATCCGGGAGAGGGGGAGGGTCGTACCGGAGAGCGACGGCACGTGGAGGGCGCCGTTGCCGCCACCCGGCTCCTATCGGGTCGTTCCGGTCGGCGAGGGGGCCCGGCCGCTCCGATCCGAGCCGCACTTCCAGACGGTGCAGGTCGTGGACGGGGCCCGGACCGACATCGATTTCAGGATCCTGGGAACGGACTGAGAAGCCAGCCCAGCATCCTGAAAGGCAGGAACAGGATGAAGAAGACCAGCTTCACGACCATCGCGACGAGGAACAGGGCGAGCATGATCGGCGCTGCGATGAGCGCCATGATCCCCACCAGCACCGCAAACAGCAGGACGAGCCCGGCAAGCGTCGTCATGGGTTCTCCTCAGCGCAAGACCGGTACGAATGGCATCGTCAGGACCCCGTCTGCCAGGGGCGTCGGGCCTTTCTCGATGAAGTCCTCGACCTGGCCGCGGAGGCTCATGAAGGGGGTGCGCACCTCCTCACCTCCCAGGATCTCGAGCAGGAAGTTCTTCTTCTCCGGCAGGACGACGAGCTGCACCCGGCCGTCCGGCGGGAGCTTCGCCTCCTCCAGCGCCAGGCCGATGGCGGTCGTCAGGCCTCCCAGCTGGTCCACCAGGCCGAGCCGGAGCGCGTCCTCGCCGGACCAGATCCGGCCCTGCGCGATGGCGTGGACCTCGTCGTACGTCTTGTGGCGGCCCTTCGCCGCCTTGGTGACGAAGTCCTTGTAGATCCGATCGAGCCAGCCCTCGAACAGCGCCCGTTCCTCGGGGGAATACTTCGAGCCGGTCGAGAAGAAGGTCGCGTGGCGGCCGCGCTGGACGGCGTCGAACGTGATGCCGACCTTGTTCCAGAACCCGGTGGTGATGAGCTTGCCTGCCAGGACGCCGATCGATGCGGTGATCGTCGACGGCTCGGCCACGATCTTGTCGGCCGCCATGGCGACGAAGTAGCCTCCCGAGCCCGCGACGTCCCCCATCGACACGACGAACGGCTTCACGCCCTTGGTCAGCTCCACCTCGTGGTGGATCACGTCCGAGGCGATGTAGGAGCCGCCCGGGCTGTCGACGCGGAAGACGATCGCCTTGATCGACGCATCCTCGCGCGCCTGCTTGATCGCGGCGGCGGTCGTCGTGGATCCCATGCTCATCTCGCCGGTCATGGGATTGGAGTCGTTCTCGCCGCGCGACACGCCCCCCAGGCCGTAGATCAACGCGACTTTCGGCCCGCTGGTATAGAAGCGCCCCGCCTTGAGGTACTTTCCGACTTTGATCAGGGGCAGCGACCCGCCGTTCTCCTCCTTGAGGCGTGCCTCCATCTCGTCGCGGTAGCCGAGCGCGTCGACGAGCTTCGCTTCGAGCGCCCGCGGGCCGACGTAGGGGCCGTTGTCGATCAGGGCCTCGACCTCCGCCTCGCTCATCTTGCGGCCGGCGGCAATGCCGCGCTTGATCTGCCCGAACACCGCATTCACCAGGGCGTCCATCGCCTCGCGGTGCGGCTCGTTCATCACCTTGTCGGTGATGGTGTTCATGGCGTTCTTGTACTTGCCGATGTGGTCGAAGTCGGGAACGATGTCGAGCTTCTCGAGCGTCCCGCGGACGAACGGCACTTCGGCCCGGATGCCGGTGAGGTTGATGTCTCCGGAAGGGCCCAGCCAGATGCGGCCGCATGCCGTGGCCAGGTAGTAGTCCCGGTTGCCCGGCGAGAACTCACCCGCCGTCTCGAGGTAGGCCACGGCCCATTTGCTGCCGCTCTGGAAGTCGGTGATGGCGTCTCGCAGCTCCTGCAGCCTGGCCGACCCGACGTCCGGCCCGTCGATGGTGACCAGGAGCCCCTTGATCCGCTTGTCGTCGCGCGCCAGGCGCAGCGCCTCGACGTAATCACGCATCGTCAACTTCGGCTCGCCCAGGATCTGCGCCAGGCCGTTGACCGGAACGTAGTCCGGGATCTCGTCGCGCAGGACCAGCTCCAGGACGCTCCCACTTGCCGGCTGCTGGGACATCCTCAACATGAAGGCGACCACCACGAGGGCGCCGACCAGGATGCCGACGATCACCAGTGCCTTCCTGCCGCCCTTCGTCATTTCAATCCTCCGACCGCCTCGACGGTGCGCCCGCGTCCCGCGCCCGTGATGAGCGTCATGCCAAAGTAAAGCACGGTTCCGAGCGCGATGCCAGTGAGCCCCCAGACCACCTCGTTCCCCTTGAGGGCGCAGAGCAGGGCCACGATCGCGATCGACGTGAGCACAGGGATGATACGGCCGCGGGCCCCTGCGGGTTCAACCCCCCGCGCGCCGCGCAGGCAGGCAAGGCAGCAGGCCAGGTAGACCAAAAGGCGCGTCCCGGCGCTGATGGCCGCCAAGGTGCTGTAGGCGCTGGCGATGGCCAGAACGGTGCCGATCGCCCCCATCAGCAGGGTCCCCTTCACCGGGGTCCTGAAGCCTTCGTGCAGCGCCCCCATCCACACCGGGACCTGCCGGGCCTGCGACATGGCGTACAGCAGGCGCGTCCCTCCCACGAGGCTGACGAGCGCGCAGCCGGCCATCGAGGTCGCGGCGATGACGGTCATGGCGTACCGCCCGGCCTCCCCCGCCATCAGGCCGGCGGCGGTCGCCAGGGGGGCCTGCTCGGACGCCAGCCCCGGCAGCATGCCGGTGGCGACGGTGTGCACAAGCAGGTAGATGGCGCAGACGGCCAGGACGGTGGCGATCACCGCGAACGGCATGTCGCGCCGCGGGTGCAGCGACTCTTCCGCCGGCACGGTCAGGATCTCGAACCCGGAGAAGACGAAGATGAGCAGCAGCACCGAGCGCAGGAAGCTCACCGGGTCGACCGGCGTCAGCGTGAAGTTCTCGGCGTGCAGGAAGAACAGGCCGCCGATCCCGAGGATCACCAGGGGGACGACCTTGGCGAGGGCGAACAGGTTGGTCGCCCCCGACGTCTGCCGGATGCCGATCGAGTTGATCGTCATGATCAGGGCGGCGCAGGCGGCGATCACCGCGGCGCGGCCGATCGGGTTCGCCGCCCAGGGCAGGAGCGCCCCCAGGTAGCGCGCGAAGCCGTTGACCAGGTTGGCCATCGCCGTGAGCCGCGCCAGGCAGAAGAGCCAGCCGACCTGGAAGCCGGCGAACTCCCCGAAGGCGCTGCGCACATAGAGGTACGGCCCCCCCGAGGTCTCGTAGCGCGACGCCAGCGACGCCAGCGCCAGGCCGACGCCGCTGATCACAATGCCGGCCACGATGTAGGCGGCGATGCTGGCCGGCCCGACGAGCCCGGCCACCTCGGCCGGCATGATGAAGATGCCGCCGCCGATGACCGAGTTGATGCCGACCGCCACGAGCCGGAAGCGCCCCAGGTGCCGCAGCGGCGCGACGCCGGACGAGGGGGCGACGCCGGCCGCGAGGCTGCCAGCCGCCGGGTCGCTCACCCGCGCGCGGCCGCGAGGCAGGTCCCGCACTCGCACATCGGGCGCAGCCTGTCGAAGGTGTAGATGCCGGTGGAGTGTCCGTCGCTCCAGGTGATCTGCAGGCCGTAGCGCCCGACCGGCTTCACGCCCTGCACCCGGATGTCGGCCGGGATCGAGGCGGCCACGAGGCGCTTCTCACCCGACCACTCGTCCTCGCACAGGGCGCACTTGCAGGCGAGGCGCAGATGGGCCGGCGTGTAGACCGCCTGGTGGCCATCGCTCCAGAGAATCGACAGCCCGCCGTCCGGTGCGATCTCGACCTTCCGTGGCTCGCTCACAGCCGATTCCCTCGTCCGCGACCTGCCTGCGCCGACGCTCACGTCCTACTTAGCAGCTCGACGCCGAACACCGCGCCGCTGACGACTCACCCGCGTCGTGCGCTTGTATCGCCGCTTTTTCAACAGCTCTTCCAGATCTGCGTCTCCAACCTTGATCGACGCGCCGAGTTCCTTCTTCCCGCGCTTCGCCATCCAGGAGCGGACAGTCGTATGAATGCTTCTGCTCATGCCCTCAGTCGGTCCAACGCTCCCGCTCAGCCGCGGGCCCCGCACGTGCCGCCCGCCGTCGGCTGCAGCGGGTAGTTGGATTGTCCCCTGACTTCGAGCTACGAGGCCTTGCGCCGTTGTTTCCGCGCGATGGCCGTCAAGGCCCGAAGTGCCTGGTTGACCGATCGCGAGTCTCGAAACACCCGCGCCACGTCTGGCTCGAGCACCACGACATTGCTACCCGCCGCGTATCGGCGTGCATACTTGCCGCGTACCCCACCCGAGAAGTCGTATTCACGCAACATGCCTGCCTGAGGACGCTTGACTCTATGTTTCTTCATACTTCCTTTTCTCGCGCCTCGCGGCCGGCCGCGCGCTGATGATTCGGATACGGTGCCCCCTATCGACGTGGACGACCACGATGATTCGACCCTGCCGGGAGCGCCCCACTATTATGAACCGTTGCTCGTCTGTCGAGTGCAGAGGATCGCTGATGGTGACCGAGAGCGGGTCCCCGAACACCGTTGCCGCCTCCTCAAAGCTGACGCCGTGCTTCCGGACGTTGACCCGGGCTTTCGCGGGGTCCCACTCGAACTCCAGCGCCACTACAACCCTCCATAACGAGAGTTATCCGCCCGGCTTCGGGGCGGCGGCCCCCACCGTGGCGCCCGGCGGGATCGGGATCTTCAGGCGCGTCAGCTCGCCGTTGATCACCTGGGCGAACTCGTCGAACGGCTTGGCCCCCGACAGGAAGCGGCCGTTGACGAAGAAGGCCGGCGTCCCGCTGGCCCCCAGCGACTTGGCCTCCGCCGCGTCGGCGTCGATGGCCGGCTTCGCCTTGGCGGAGCTCATCGCCTCCTCGAATCGTTTCACGTCGAGCCCCAGGTCCTTGGCGTGCTGCACGAGGTCGGCGCGCGACATCTTCTGCTGGTTGGCGAACACCTTGTCGTGGTACTCCCAGAACTTCCCCTGCTCGTACGCCGCCATCGATGCCAGCGCCGCCGGCATGGCGTTCGGGTGGAACGGCAGCGGATTGTTCTTCCAGACGATGCGCACCTTGTCGCCGTACACCTTCCGGATTTGATCGAGGGTCGGACCGACCCTCGCGCAGAAGGGTCACTGGAAGTCGGAGAACTCGACGATGGTCACCGGCGCGGCCTTCGGCCCCACGAACGGCGATCCCTCGGTCTTGAGCGTGTAGACCTTGTCCGGATCCGGCCCGCTGGGCCGCGCCTGCGCCCGCGCGCCGCTCTCGATCTTGGTCCCGAGGGCGGTCATCCGCGTCTCGAGCTGGGTCAGCCGCTCGTTGAGCGCCGTGCGCTGCTGCCGCGACTCGTACCAGTCGGTGCCCGTGATGCCGATCAGGATCGCCACGCCCGCCAGGGTCGCCGCCCGCATCGTCCCGGCCGACACCGCCGTCGGCCGCTCGAACGACGGCCCGCGCCCCGGGTTGTTGGGAATCTGCTTCGCCATGGTGTCTCCGTATCCTCCGAAAGTGCCCTATGTTACCATCCTCTTTAGTATCGCCCGCCAACCTGGGGAATATAAGGAGGTCTCCCATGGCCGACAAGCTCCGTCGCGTTGACTATCACTACGTCCACGCCCCCGACCGCCCCGGCGAGGGGCATCGCATCCTGGCGGCCGTCCAGGCGGCCGGGGTCAACCTGCTATCCATGACCGCCTTTCCCGACGGCAAGGGGCAGACCCAGATCGACTTCGTGACCGACGACACCGCCGGTCTGGCCAAGGCCGTCAAGGGGCTCGGCCTGTCGCTGAGCCCCCGGCACCAGGCGTTCTTCGTCCAGGGCTCCGACCGGCCCGGTGCCGCCGCCGAGTGGTTCAAGAAGCTCGGCGACGCCGGCGTGAACGTGCACGCCGCCAACGCCGCCTGCTCGCCTGGAGGGTTCGGGATGATCCTCTGGGTCAAGCCGGAGAGCTACGAGAAGGCGGCCAAGGCGCTGGGGGTGTGAGGGGCGGGCTGGGAGGACCGGCCGTAAGCTGACGGGTTGGCTGCGTTTCGGGCACAGTGCTGCGAGTCGGGATTGCCGTGATTGTGAGCCTAGACGGCAGCTCGCTGGGTATTTTCGGGTTATGCCCCAGGATCTTGGTGTTTTGCGGAACTGTCTAATTACTGGTTGGGTGGACTTGAGGTGAAAGGGAAAGTGACAAGTCCGCGCCTCCGAGCCGACTTCAACGGCGTGTTTGGGGACCTGCTGTGCCTCTCGCACGGTGACTCCGCGCGTGACGAAACGAACGCCCACGTCCCGCTATCGGCCGGCATGGACGCCATCGCGTTTGACGAAGACACGGACGAGCAGGGTCGACCTGACAATCTAATAGCAAGCGGTGTGGTTGAGCCGACGCCGCAGTGGTTGCAGTGTTCTGGGTCCAGGTGGGTGCTTCGCATCGACGCTCATGTGGTGCGTCATGAATCCGACCTGGTCGAGGGTGACGGGGCATGAGCGCACCGTCGCGCCTGCCGCTGAGGCCGAGCGGAAGGCCCCGAACTCACGCCGTCAATCAATCTCTACTGGGTTAGCGCCCAAGGAGGCCCATGATGATCGCGATACTCCGCACCGCGCTTCTCGCCGCGTTGGCAGCCGCTTCCATCCCGGCGGTCGCGGCAGGGTAGGACACGTCGACCGACAGCCTCCTTCGCCGAATAGAGCTCCTCGAGCGCGCGAACACCGACCTCGAACGACGCGTACGTGAGCTGGAGTCCCTCATCAAGAGTGAGCCATCGAAAGGCCGGCCTGTCCCGGCGTCGACCAGATGGCGGGACCTGGCGAACTGGCGTCAACTGCGCCACGGGATGACCATGGATGAGGTCCGAGCGTTGCTCGGCGAGCCCGAGAGAGTGGAGGGCGGGCCTCTGACCTACTGGCGCTGGGCCGACGCCAACGTCTACTTCATTTCCGATGAGCTTAGCGGCTGGTCGGAACCTAAACGGTAGGCCCCAGACGATACGACTAGCACAATGCTTAGGCGACTGGCATTGTGCATACGGCGGTGGTAGGGGGCCGATGCGGGGTCAGCACGCGGGAAGGCGGAGTGAACTGCTGATGGGCGCTAAGAGCACCCGAGGCGCCGGTCGTGACGCGGACGGCCGCCGAGCTCGACGCCATCGCGAGGAACAATCCGTTCCTGCGCGACGCGGCGGACCCGAGGACCCTGCACGTCGTCTTCCTGGCGGAGCGTCCCGGCCGTTCGCGGGCGGCACTTCTGGATCCCGATAGCTCGCCGCCGGATCGATTCGTCCTGCGCGGCGGCGAGATCTACCTCCTGTGCCGGAACGGACTCGCGCGCAGCAGGCTCACGGCGCAGTATTTCGACTCGACGCTCGAGACCACGAGCACCTTCCGCAACTGGAACACCGTCCTGAAGATGCTCGAGCTGGCCCGCCTGCCGGCGCGGTCCGGGTGAATCTCTTTCAGTCCTCGCTTTCGATCTGGCCGCGGATCTCTCCGCCCGTGTGCTTGCTGGAGTGGACGTTGGCGTAGGTCACGTTCTTGTCGATGGCGCGCAGCAGCTCGGCGAACTCTCCGGTCGTCAGCCCCTGCCCCGACGGCCCGACGATATCGGCGCCGGTCACGGTGCGGCTCACGCTCCCCGCCCGCGGCCCGGGACAGAGAGGCGTGCCCTCCGGCCCGTTCGCCAGATTCGAGCAGAGGAAGACGGCGATGCCGCCGTTCACTCCCCGCTGGCCCAGGTGGATGTGCGACTGCAGGACGTCCCCCTCGAGGTCCTCGTACGAGATGGTGTAGGTGAGGGCCGTCCCATCCTCCGAGATCGTGGCGCGGAAGCTCCCCCGCCCCGTCGAGGAGACGGAGGGGGGCTCTTCGAACCCTTTCAAGGTGGCCCTCAGCGTCCGGCCATTGTCGTCCGCCGACACCGGCGCACCGACCGTCCCGACCAGCAGAAGACCCGCAAGCAGCCATACGATTCCCACACGCGTCATGTGCTTCCTCCTTTCCGCTCGGATGAGCGATGAAGTGGTTCCGCCGGCAGCTTGAATCTTCCGCCCGCCCCGGATCGGTGACGAAAGTCACCTTGTCGCGACCGAGACGCGGGCGATGTATCCTGCGGGATGGTTCCGGAGGCCGGACATGAACATCACGATTCAGGAAGGTGGACAGATTCACGGAGGACCACGACCCAGAAGCCGGAGACATGGAGGGTCTCCAGAACGGAGAGGTTGCCGCCCAGGTCGGGAGGCTGCTCGGCTCCCCAGATGACGAACCGCACCCGCCTGGCTCTGAGTTCAGCGGCAGCCTCGGAATCAACCGGACCCGTCAGCGGGACGATATCCCGTCCGCCAATGGGATAGGAAAGCTGGCCGAGAACCAGAGACCGGCTTGCCAGGCATCCCTCTTCCCGACATGCTGGCCCCAGAGCGACCGCATCGTGGCTCGCTACGATCTCGTCGAAAATGGTTCCCCGTGTCTCTGGAAAAACGTAGTTCGACTTCCAGCGCCAATTGGCGGGGCGCAAGAGCTCAACCGGATGGAGCGGTCTCGGCCCCGGGTAAGCTCTGCCGAGGATGACATACTCCGATCGTCCCCCTTCATAAACCAGGAGGGAGAGGCACGCGACCAGCCAGATCCGTGGCAAGCGCCCTGACCTGGCGGAGCGAATGATTTCGCTCAGCGCCCACGCGAAACAGGGAAGCCCGAGTCCATAAATCCAGACCGTATATCTCGCCCACCAGTTCATCGGCGTCACCACGAACCCGATGCCTGCTGCGATCCCTGCGACCAGGGTGGGCTGGAGGCGGGCCCGAAGACCTCGCTGCCGCACGCAGCGAAAAACGATCAGGCCCATGGAAGGAAGGCAGCCCAGCAACCAGAGATACCCCAGACCACCCTCGCGGGAATCAACCCCCAGGATCGTTCCGGGCCACCGCTTCCAGCCCTGGGTCCAGTTATTGAAGACCCGTCTGCCGGCCGACCAGGGTTTCATGAAGTCGGGGGTGTTGATCTCTTGCCGGATGGCCTGCGGGATCGCGAGGCCGGGAAACACATCGTGCCCGGCGACCGCCACGCCGACGGGATACAGCGGGCTCCCGGCCTTCAGCCAGTTGCGCAGATACCAGTAACCGCCTGTCGACAGTCCGCAGGCCAGGGCCAGGGAGAGGAAAAGAGAGCTCGCGACACGGGATCCCACGCGCGGCAGGATGAACAGGCAGGCGATCCACGCTACTCCCAGGCCGGTGCCCGCCAGGGCCCAGGAGGAAGCCTTGGCCCCCAACATGAGTCCGATGGCGCCCCCCAGCATCGGGATCGCTCGCCAGGGTGGACAGGAGCTGGCACCCAGGCGGGACAGGACGTAGGCCAGGGCGGCGAAGAATGCGATTGCACTCGCGGAGTAGGCAACGTCGGTATAGGTGGTGATGGACTGGAATTCCACTACCGGTACCAGCAGGAACGCGCTTCCGGCGAACAGGGCCATCTTCGGAGTCGCGCCCAAGGTCGTCGACAGATACGCGATCCCCAGAACCGCGAGCAGCACATACAGAAGATTGCTCGTGGTGGCCATCCGGTCGCTCCGGAAGGCTTCCACCATCACGAAGGACACGAGCTCGACCCCCTTAGGGTAGCCGTTCATGAGCGGACTCAGGGGGAAGCGCGGATCGATCCAATCCAGGTGCCCCTTGCGCGCCCACAAGTGGATTGTGGGCAGATGATAGCTGAGGCCGTCCCATGAACGCTCCGGCGCCACGAGCGCGACAAACCAGGACAAGAAGTAGACGAGGAACGCGAAAAGGGTAAGGGTCCCGGTCAGGCCGAACGCGGCGCCCGGGGTCGGCTCCGGAACACTCGCGAAAGAACCGGTCTCTTCCAGGAAGCAGCCCGCAAGGAACCCGGCTACGATCGAGAGGAGGAGAATTCCGAGCGCGGCGCCTTGCGAGATCTGGATCTGCGCCAGACTGAGGCTGATCGTCAAAATCTGGATGGAACTGAGGAAGGTGATACCCCCGGAGAGAGCAGTCAAGCACTTCCCTGGTGTGATGATTCTCACTGGAGATACTCCACGGCACGAGTGTACATCGGTGGTGGCGTTACGCTGCGGTTCCAGCGGCGAGCCCTGACCACCACGGCTCCCCAAGCGCGACCCGGACCCGGACGATGTATCCTGCGCGATGGTTCCGGAGGCCGAAGATGAACATCACGATTCGGGAAGCGGACGCGTCACGCCACGCGCGGGTGACCCGCGCCTGGTCGAGTCCTTCGCCATCTACGCCAACGGAACCTACGGCGTGATCAACGAGATGTACGTGGCCCCGCCGTTTCGATCGCAAGGCGTCGGCGGGCGCCTGATCGCCGCCGTGAAGGACTTGGCCGCCCGACGCGGCTGGGGCCGCATCGACGTGACCGCCCCCGAGTCCCCCGCCTGGGACCGGACCCGGCGCTTCCACGAGTCCCAGGGGTTCGTCTTCACCGGCCCGAAGCTGAAGTTCGTGCTCAATCCGGGACGGACGGGCGCCTAGCTGCCACTGCAGCGCGATTGGACGAGGACTTACATTGTGCATGAACCCGAGGGCGGAAGCCGCTCCTCGGGCAAGGCTCCGCGTAGCCTCCGGCAGGCTGCCTCCAGAGCTACAGGTGTTCGTCCAATCGCGTGAGCACCTCGAGCAGGCGCTCCAGGATGGCGGAGGGCGGTTCGTGCCCGAAGTTGTGGAGAACGAGCTCCTTCGCATACAGCCGCCCGAGGTAGCGCCGGCGGCGAGCGGGATGCGGGCGCGCGACTTGGTAGTCGGAGTGGGCGGAGTTCACCTCGAGCTTCCCCGAGGCCCCATTCCAGCGGGAGCGCCACGTCTCGCCCGCCGCGTGCACGAAGACCGGGGGCGGAAACGCCCGGCGCGCCGCCTCCGCTTCCATGAGGACGTCCGCCTCGGCCGACGCCTCGCGCGTGTGTGCGTCCCCGGCCCCCTGGCGCACGCGCACCGCAAGCCTGCCGCGCCCCGGACAGCCCCCCGCCTCGACGATTGCCCGGCCGCCGGGCTCGACGATGAGCGATGCCGCACCGGGAGAAAGAGTCCAGGCGTACTCCAGGCCACGGTCGATCTCCGGCACGGACCCGCTCTGGATGACGAGGCCCGAAGCGTCGAACGCGATGGCCGCCAGCCGGCGGCGCCGTCCGATTGCGACGCGCACGATTGCAGGCCGGATGACGACTCGCTCGAGCGGTCCGGTGAGCAGTGCCGGCTGCATGATCGGCTCCGCTTCCGCCTCTTCGGTCGCTCCGTCAAGCGCCATGCCGGCGGTCGCCTCGCCGGCCTCGGGTGTGACCCCGGGACGATCCGCCGCCCTTTCCAACTCGTCCTGTGTGCCGTCCCTGCCTCCGGGCACGGCGTCGGGGCCCCCGGGGCGCCCCTCTCCTCCGCCCGCGAATGGGCGCCGGCCGTCGGCGCCGAACCAATCGTAGTCCCCGGCCGGAAGGTCCTTGAGAAGGCGCGCGAACGCCGACTGCAGCTCGCGCACTAGCGACCGCCCGGCCTGTTCGTCGCGCGCTTCTTCTTCGCGGCGCAGCCGCTTCAGGAGAATCGGCTCCACCCCGCGAACCGCGTCCACGAAGGGGTGATACGAGGCGTCCGGGGCGAACCCCTCGCGCGACGCCGGCGCAACCCGGAAATCGGCGTAGTCGAGCGCGCCCTCCAGCCTTCCCGTGGACCAGGGCTCGCGTGCGAACTCCGGTAGCGCCGCGATGTCCTGGCAGACGCGCGTTCCGAGCCGATAGAGCCCCACGGCCGGCCGCTCCGCGCCCGGAGGCGCCTCCGCAGCGAGGTAGATCTCGGCGCGCACCGGCGGGTGATCCGCCACCGGAATTTCGCCGATCTCGACGATCCGCTCGCCGCGGAACACCGCCGGGCGCACCTCCAGTGTCTTGGAGGGGGGCAGGCGGTCCTCGAGAACGATTGTCACTCCCTGTCGCCGGATCCGCTCGCGCAGCTCCTCGCCGAGATAACGCTGCAGCCTCTCCGCCGTCAGCCGGCTCTGGACCTCGCGGTGGACCTCGTGGATCGTGACGTCCACCCCCGGCCCCGTGCGGCCTCCCAGATTGCGGCGGCGCTCGTAGGTCCTGGACCCGCTGCGCAGGATCATCATGTGCGGCGGCGCCTCTCCGGTCTGCGACACCATCTCCAGCTCGCGGCCGATCGACCAGAATCCCAGGAGCCCGATGCCAAACTCCCCCTGGACACCGCCGCGCTGGCGCTCGCCCAGGCGCCGCTTGAGGGAGTCGCAGATGTGCGTCGCGACATAGTCAAAGTCCGGGATGCCCTCTTCATTGAGCGGCACCCCCCGTCCGTCATCCGAGACCCGCAGGAAGACCCGGCCGCGGCGGCGCCCGCGCGTGATGATGATGCGGGTCGCCCCGGCGTCGATGGAGTTCTCCACCAGCTCCGCGACCGCCTTCTGGGGATTGGCCTGCGAGCGGGCGATGATCTGGATCGCCGTCCACTCGTCGCCGATCTTGAGGCGGCTGAGCGGCTTCGCCCGCCGCGGCGCGCGCCGGGTTCCCTGTCCGGTCTGCGGTTTCTCGATCATGCGGCCACCCGGCCCGCTGGCGAGGGCGCTGCCTGTCGCTGCTTGGGGGAGCGCCTCCCACCTTAGCGCAGGCCGGCGCCGGGCGTCAACGCCGCACTACGCCAACCGACTGAGAATCCTATGGCGAATGGTACTCTTACGTAATGCGACCCCTCCGGTATTCCATCAACGTCACATTGGACGGGGGCTGCGATCATCGTGCAATACCCTCAGACGAAGACTTGCATCGTCACGCGGCCGAGAACCTCGACCGGGCCGATGCCCTCCTCTTCGGCCGGGTGATTTACCAAATGATGGAGGCCGCGTGGCGGGCGCCGGCGCCGACGGGAGCGAGGCCTGATTGGATGGAACCTTGGATGGAGCCCTTCGCCCGGACGATCGACGCGGCAAAGAAGTACGTCGTGTCCAGCACCCTGGACCGGGTCGATTGGAACGCGGAGCTCGTGCGCGGGATCTGGGAAAGGCCGTTGAGCGGCTCAAGCAGGAGCCGGGTAAAGAACTGTTCGTGGGAGGCGTGAAGCTCCCGCAGGCGTTGGCGGAGCTGGGGTTGATCGATGAGTACGAGTTCGTCGTGCACCCCAGGCTAGCGGGGCATGGGCCGACGTTGTTCGCAGGCTTATCGAAGCATGTCGACTTGAAGCTCGTGAGCCGGCTGGAGTTCGGCTCGGGGGCCGTAGCGATGCGGTATGAGCCGAGAAGGTAGCCAGTGGGCGTATTAGCCCGAGTCGGCCGTATATGAAACAACTCGGGTCAGGCCCGCCGATCCTACCAGGCGCATCGCATCATTGCTGTAC
>DASYUH010000065.1 GCA_036001465.1 Candidatus Polarisedimenticolia bacterium | reverse complement strand
ATCACGCCGGCCCAGGCCCTGGGCCTGGCCCCCAGGCGCTGGCGCGAGGAAGAGGTCCTCGCCTGGAGAGAGGACTGGGGCAGGCTCCCCATGGCCGCCTGACCCGGCCGCACCCCGCCTCCACGCTCGTCGGGCATTTTCCTTTTCCTTTGACTCGACCGGGCGCCATCGGCCACAATATCCCCGTTTCGCTCGCACGCGTACGCCCGCTGGCTCGATCCGTCCGGATGGCTGTCAAGGAGCCAATGAGGAAACGCACCGGCACGGTGTGCCTCGCGATGGCCGGCCTCCTGCTCATCCTCGGGGGAGCGTCGACGCCTGCGCTCGCTCAAGACAAGCCTCTCGCGGGACGACTCGTGGATGCGCGGGGGGGCGGCATCGCCGACGCCACCCTGTTCCTCATGCCGGTGGGTCGCCCCCGCCTCTCGGCCGAGATCCAGGCGGATCTACGCGGCAGACCTGCGGCCGGCGCGGGGGGCACGCACGTGACTCGAAGCGCCGCCGACGGCTCGTTTTCGGCGCTCCTGCCCGCCGGACGGTACCGCATTGCCGCATTCAAACCGGGATACGAGGTCGCCTTGAGCGAAGTCAATCTGCTGGCGCGCAACCGGATGGTGATCACCATGGAGCCCGATGAGGGTTCCGGCGGCGGTCCGGCCGGCGAAGGGGAAGGCCCGGGCGATCTCGATTGGATCCTGCGACAGTCGGACGGCAATGTCCTGCGCGATCGAGACCCCGGTCTGGAGGAATGGCTGGCGCGGAACGCGGTCGCTCCGCGGCCGGCGTTTTCATGGGCTCGACTGGCGCCGATCGACGGGGAGTTCGTCCAGCGCCTGAGCGGGGGGAGCCTCCTCGGGGGGGAGTCCTCGGGACCGGGCGACCAGTCGGGACGCTCCACGCGGCTCGCCCTGCGCGGGCCGGCCGGCAGCCAGGCGTCCTGGAGGTTCGACGGCCTGGCCGGTCGTTCCACGACGACGCTCGATTCCGGCAGCGCCGCGCGCCGCGAGCGGCGATCCTCCGGGCTTGGATTCGGCCTCGACTACCGCCCCGGCCCGAGCGACGGCCTGCAGGCCGAGATGCGCTACGGCACGAACCGCTACCTGCTCGGAGGACCATGGTCCGCGGACGGCATCGATCAGGAGCGGACGACGGCCGGCGTGCGGGCCCTGTGGAATCGGCGGCTCGGCGACGAGACGCTGCTGCACGTCGGCGCCTCCTACATGGAGGCGGGCGTGCGGGAGCCGTCCGTCGTGTCCGGGTCCCGGGCGGTCCTTCCGGCCGGAGGCGCCGATCTCGACGGCCAGTCCGATCGATCCATCGGCGCGACCGCGAGGCTCGCGTTCCGGGCCGCCGCCCATGACGTCGGCCTGTCCATGCGCGTCCACGCGTACCGTTACGACCTCGGTGACGGGGGAGCGCTCCTGTCCAGCTTCGACTCGGGCCCGGTGACGCTCGAAGCGGGCGGCCAGGGGAGCGCCCTGAGCCTCTCCGGACAGGATGACTGGCGCGTGGCGGAACGCTCCGTCGTGCATTACGGTCTCGGGTACCACAACGATTGGGCGGCCGGGTCCTCGTATCTCGTGCCCCGCGTGGGCGTGACCTGCACCCTGTGGGCGGCCGGCGACCTCTACCTGCGCTCCGCCCTTCTCTACAGGATCGACGATCGGATGCCGTCCGGGCCGGGTGGCCCGATGCCCGGGCGCTCGGACGAGGCCTTGCAAGGGACGCGCAACCTGGGCTACGAGATCGGTGTGACGCGCCGCCCCGAGAACCGGCTGCAATTCGCCGCGACCTTGTCCTACACGCCGTTCCAGGGATTCGGCGGCGGAGACGGCCCGACCTCTCCCGCCTTCCAGGATGAAGGGATGCCGGTCCTCGCCGACGCCGACGCCGGACTGCGCGAGATGGAATTCGAGGTCGGGCGGGGCTTCGGCTTCGTGCACGGGAGCCTCGCCGGGACCCTCGGGCGGGTGGAGGGACGGGTGAGCCCGTTTCTCCAGGAGGCCCCGCTCAGCAGCCTCGTGACGGGCGAAGCGCGCTACTACCTGACATCGCTCAGGGCGCAGTTCCGGCCGACCGACACGGAGCTGCGCATCGACTACAGGAGAGTGACGGGCGCCATGCAGCCGGCGATCCAGGCGGGAGACGGTGCGCTCGACTACCGCCGCCTGGACCTGGCCGTTTATCAGGACCTCCCCTGGGTGGCCATCGCGAACTCCCGCTGGAGGGTCCTGATGGCCTACCAGGGACTGCAGTACGACTCCCTGGACGACCCCGACCTGCCCGACTCCGGCGCCACGTCGCGCGTCACCGGCGGCGTGGACATTTCTTTCTGACAGGCTCCTAGCATGCGGAAGGCCCTGGCCGTCGCGATTTCAGCGTTGCTCCTTTCCTGGGGCGCCCTCTACTTCTACAACCAGGTCACCCAGGTGGCCCCCGAAACGGGGGTCGAATGGGTCGACTCGTCCCGGGGCGTCCTCGCCGATGCCGTGATCCCGCGATCGCCCGCCTGGAAGGGGGGCCTGCGTCCCGGCGACCGGCTGCTGTCGATCGATGGCCGGACGATCGCGGCGGCCGCCGACGCCGAAGAGGCGCCCCTCGCGGTCCCCAGAGGATTGACGCTCGCTTACGGCGTCGAGCGCGACCGCGAAGAGGCGGCCTTCATGGTCCGGCCGAACTGGGTCGGCGGCGGCACCCCGGTCTACTACTACCTGGCGCTCGTCGGGCTCACCTTCCTCGGCGTCGGAGTGGTCGTCTGGATGCGCGCCACCCGGGCGCGCGCTGCGGTCCCGTTCGCGGTCCTCTGCCAGGCGATGTTCCTCGTCCTGGTCCTCAAGAGCACCGGGCAGGGCGGCTGGCTCGACTGGTCGGGCTACTGGGGCGACCTGGCCGGCTGGCTCCTCGCCCCGGCCCTGTTCCTGCACATCAACTGGGCGCTCGCGGACGAGGACGGCGGCGCGCACCGGCGGCGTCTTCGCCGGGCGGCGTTCTACGTCCCGGCGATCCTGCTGTTCGCCTACCACCTCTACCTGATTCCGTTCAAGCAGGTGTACCACTTCTCCGATCCGCTGACCGTGATCCGGCTGATGGAGCGCCTGGAGGAGGTCTACATCGCGGTCTTCGTCATCATCGGCATCGTCAAGGCGGTCCGCGCCTACATGTCGGCCGCCCGGCTGCAGACGCGCTGGCAGCTCAAGTGGATGGCCTGGGGGAGCCTGGTCGGCTTCCTGCCGGCCGCGCTGTTCTACATGGTGCCGCACTCCCTCAACATCCGCATCGGCGGCTGGAGCGAGCTCTCGCTCCTGCCGATGGCGGTCATCCCCCTGGCGTTCGCCGCGGCCATCGTCCGCTACCGGCTCCTCGATCTCGACATCTTCCTGAAGCGCGGCATCGTGGCCATCGGATTGCTGCTCACCGCGGGCGCAACCTATGCCGCATGCTACGTCGTCATGGACCGGGCCGCCGGGGGGATCACGCCGCGCGGGCTCAACCTCGCCCTGATCCTCGCGACCTTCCTGATGGCGATTTTCTATCCGCGGATCCACCGACGGCTGAAGAGCGTCGTCGATCAGTTCTTCTACCGCGAGCGCTACGACTACCGCCGGACGTTGAACGAGTTCAGCGAGGCGCTGAATCGCGAGCTCAGCCTTCCGGCGCTGCTCGGCAAGTTCCTGGGGCGCGTGGAACGGACGTTCAACCTCGAGGTGGCGCGCGTCTTCGTGCGCGAGGCGCAGGGACGGCGCCTGATCACCGATCCGCCGTCGCGGGCGATCGACCTGGACGATCCTCTGGTGGGGATCCTGCGGCAGGTCGACTACCTCTCCCTGCGCGACCATCCGGGAGCGCCCGAGACCTCGACCGGCGCCTTCCTGATCGACTCGCTCGGGCTCGAGTACCTGCTGCCGATGACGGTCGAGGGGGAGGTCGTGGCGATCCTGGGAGTGGGCACGCCGCGCGGCGGCGAGCCCCTGACCAGCGAGGACATGCAGCTCCTGATCTCCCTCTGCCGGCACGCCGCCGTCGCCTTCGAGGGGGCGAGGCTGTACAGCGCCGTGAACGAGAAGGTGCGGGAGGTGGAGGCGCTCCGCGAGTTCAACGAGAGCATCCTGGAGAGCAGCCGGGTCGGCATCCTGGTCACGGACTCGGGCGGCCGGGTGGTGAACGTGAACCGCGGGTTCGAGGTGCTCTACGGCGACAGCCGCGATCAGATCCTGGGTCAGTCGCTGTCCCAGGTGATGCCGGCCGGCGTGTTCACCCTGGCGACGGACGAGGCGGCCCCGGCGCACGGCCAGGACCTGCCGGACGGCGGCATCAAGGTCTACCGCTCGTCCCTGCGGACGCGGGACGGGCGCCGCCTGGTGGTGAACCTCACCCAGGCCGCGCTGCGGGATCCGGTGGGCCTGCCTCGCGGTCGGGTCATCACCATCGACGACGTCACCGACAACGTGATGCGCGAGCAGGAGCTGCAGCGCCGCGAGCACCTCGCCTCGATCGGCCTTCTGGCGTCCGGGATCGCCCACGAGGTGAACACCCCCCTGACCGGGATCTCCTCCTACACGCAGATCCTCCTGGGCCAGCGCGCGACGGACGATCCGGAATACGGGATCCTGAAGAAGATCGAGCAGCAGGCCTTCCGGGCGGCCGCGATCGCCTCCAGCCTCCTGAACTTCTCCCGCCAGCGCGACGGCGATTACCAGACGCTGGACATCACCGACATGGTGGCGGAGACCCTGGATCTGTTCCAGGCGCACCTGCGCGGCCGGCGGATCGACCTGGTGCGCCTGACCGGGCGGCAGAACCTGAGAGCCAACGGCAACCGCGGGCGCCTGCAGCAGGTCCTGATGAACCTGCTCCTCAACGCGGTCGACGCCATGCCCGGTGGCGGGACCCTGACGGTCGCCGCCCGCGGGGAGAACGGCCGGGTCCAGATCGAGGTGGCCGACACCGGGTGCGGCATCGCGCCCGAGCACCTGGACCGGATCTATGATCCGTTCTTCACCACCAAGGCCCGCGGCCAGGGGACCGGCCTGGGCCTGTCGGTCTCGTACGGCATCGTCAAGGAGCACGCCGGCACTCTGTCGGTCGAGAGCGCGCCGGGAGAGGGCTCCCGTTTCCTGATCAGCCTGCCCGCGATCGACGTCAGGAGGGTTTCGGCATGAAGGGAGCCAGGGTCGAGCTGATGGACAGAGAACCGCCCCTCAACGCCCGGGGCGAGGCCGCGCGCGTCCTGGTGATCGACGACGAGCCGATCATCCGGGAGGTCCTCCAGGACATCCTCGCCCGCGAGGGGTACCTCACCACCCTGGCGCCGGACGCGGAAACCGGACTTCAGGTGCTCGACCAGCAGGAGTACGACCTCGTCATCCTCGACCTGATGCTCCCCGGCCTCGGGGGCTTCGAGGCCCTCAGGGAGATCAAGAGGAGGGACCCGGACGGCATCGTCGTGATGATCACCGCCTACGGCTCGGTGGAATCGGCGGTCCAGGGGATGCGCATGGGGGCGCACGACTACCTGGTCAAGCCGTTCAAGAACGAGGACGTCCTGCGCACTCTCTCCACCGGTCTCAGGCATCGGCGCCTGCTCGACGAGAACCGGTCGCTTCGACGGGCGCTGGAGGGACGGGCGCGCTTCGGCGAGCTCGTTGGAAGGAGCGCCTCGATGCTCGAGCTCTACCGCCTGATCGAGCAGGTGGCGCCCAGCCGGTCGACGGTCCTGGTCCAGGGAGAGAGCGGCACCGGCAAGGAGCTGGTCGCCCAGGCGATCCACCTCAAGTCGGGCCGCCCGGCCGATGCGTTCGTCGTGGTCAACTCGGGGAGCATGCCGGCGGACCTCCTGGAGAGCAACCTGTTCGGCCACGTGAAGGGGGCGTTCACCGGGGCGATCCAGTCCAAGAAGGGGCTGTTCGAGGTGGCGAACGGCGGCTCGATCTTCTTCGACGAGATCAGCACGGTGAAATCGGAGGTCCAGGCCAAGCTGCTGCGGGTCATCCAGGAGAAGGAGTTCCTTCCCCTGGGCGCCGTGCAGAGCCTGCAGGTCGACGTGCGGATCATCGCCGCCACGAACATCGATCTTCAAGAGCTGGTGATGCGCGGAGAGTTCCGCGAAGACCTGTACTACAGGCTGAACGTGATCAACATCAAGCTCCCCCCGCTGCGCGAGCGCCGGGAGGACATTCCTCTCCTGGTCGACCACTTCGTGGCCAAGTACGCGGCGGAGAACGGCAAGGTGGTCCACGGGGTCGCCCCGGAGGCCCTCGCCCTTCTCGTGGAGCACCCCTGGCAGGGGAACGTGCGCGAGCTGGAAAACGTCATCGAGAGGGCGGTCGTGCTGTCCTCCTCCCCCGTCATCGGGCTCGACCTCCTGCCGGAGACCCTCCAGGGGGACCGGGCACGGCCGCTTCCCGGCCCGATTCAGATGGACGGGACGATGTCCTTCTACGAGACCATGGAGCGGCTCGAGAGAGAGATCATCCTCGAGACCCTGAAGAGCGTGCACGGAGTCCAGCGACGGGCCGCCGCCCGGCTGGGCTTGAACCCGACCACCCTGAACGAGAAGATCAAGAGGCTCAAGATTCAATATCGTTAGTGCCATGCCCGGGATCCCCTCCCCCCCCTGCTGCATAGGCCCCGCATGCCCCCCCTCATCATCTTCTTGACAGATCGAGGCTTGACAGTAGAATTACCTCGCGAGCAGGAAGCCGCCCGGTTCACCCCGTCGGATCGGGTTCCCCGGTGGAGGGGGTGGGAGGGCCAAGCCTGACGCCATTTCTTGACAGGGTATTGCGCGATTTCATACACTTGACGGGAACCGTTCACAGGAAGGCTGATCAAAGGCCGGTGCAAACTTAGGGGTCCCCGGGGCGCTGCCCGCCCCGCTCGGAGGTTCATCCCGATGGATGCCAGACGATTCCTCCTGCTTGCCGGCTGCCTGACGGTCGTCTTCACGGTTCTCTGCCTCCCCGCGATAGCCCAGACCAACTCAGGGCTCAAGGGGACGGTCGTCGACAAGGACGGCGCGCCGCTTCCCAGCGCCCGGATCTCGATCAAGAACGGCTCTCTCGGGGTCAGCCAGGGGGCGGTCGCCGACGCCAAGGGTGAGTTCCGCATCGTCCCCCTGCCGCCCGGCAAGGGCTACGTCCTCGAGGTCGCGTTCCCCGGCATGGGGACCATCAGGATGGACGTCGACGTCACCGCCGGGAAGGTCTTCACGACCACGATCACCCTGCGCCCCAGCGCGGAGATGCAGGAGAAGGTGAAAGTCACCGCCCAGACCGACGTCGTGAACACCGAGACCACCACGACCTCCTCGGTCTTCACCTCGGAGTTCATCGATTCCCTGCCGATCCTCGGCCGCGATTACCAGGACGTCCTGACCCTGGCGCCCGGCGTGACCGACGTGGACGGCGACGGCAACCCGACCATCCACGGCTCGCGCGACGTCGACGTGGTCACGCTGGTGGACGGCGTGTCGACCAACGACCCGCTCACAGGCAAGCGCGGCCAGGAGCTGAACCTGAACTCGATCCAGGAGATCGAGGTGAAGACCGCCGGCGCGACGGCCGAGTACGGCCGCGCCCAGGGCGGCTTCGTGAACATCGTCACGAAATCCGGGGGGAACGAGTTCGAGGGGAGCTTCAACTTCGACTTTCGCTCCAACATCTTTGACGGCGATGGAGCCGGCATCGACGATCCCCGTCAGCATGGTGGCCTCGGGGAGCTCGGGCTTCGCGACCTGAAGTTCAACGATCTCTACCCCGCCGTGTCGGTCGGCGGGCCGATCGTCAAGGACAAGGCCTGGTACTACTTCACCGCCGAGTACCGGCAGATCGAGCTCCCGGTGAACGCCTTGACCCAGGCGTTCGTTCTGTCCGCGAACCAGAAGCGGATCTTCGGCAAGATGACCTGGCAGATGTCCACGAACCATAAGCTGCAGTTCACCACCACCCTCGATCCGCAGGAATACGGGAACTTCGGCCTCGATTCCTTCACCGCGGTCGAATCGGGTTACACCCTGAAGCTCGGCGGGTTGAACCTCGTGCTGAAGGAGACGTCGATCTTCAACCCCAACGTCTTTCTCGAGACCACGGTCCAGCACTTCGGTTCCAACCCGCAGGCGATCCCGACCCTCGACGCCGACACCAACCACAACGGTGTCCTCTTCGTCGACCGCAATCGCAATCATTTCATCGACGCCTCCGAGCGCGATGCGGGAGAAGACCTCGATCGCGATCTGCCGATTCCGCTGTTCGACATCTTCGAGGATCTCAACGACAACGGCGTGCTCGACCTCGGGGAGGACCGGGACGGCGATGGGAAGCTGACGCGGTCGAGGGCGGGGTGCGAAGGGTACACGCGCGAGGACGTCGACTGCGACGGCCACATCGACCTGTTCTGGGAGGACATGAACTACAACGGCGCCCTGGATCCCACGGAGGACAAGGACGGGGACCGCCACCTCGATTACATCGACGAAGACTTCAATCACAACGGGGTCCTCGACCTCGATCTCGGAGAGGATCGGAACGGGAACGGTCACCTGGACACCCGGGACGCCCAGTTCGCAGAGGATTTCCCCCTGATCTTCCCGTACATCGAGGATCGCAATCGCAACCAGAACATCGATGACCGGACTCGTCCGATCCCATCCGATCAGATCAACTTCGGCCTGCCCAGCGACCCCGATTTTCATCGAATCGAAGCCTCCTATCCGTATGGCCGGTTCTTCCCGATTCCGCGGGACCGGGACTACGAGATTGACCAGGCCACCAGCCGTACCACCGGGCCGAACGCCGGAAACATCCCGGGGCAGCGGGGCAGCACCGATTACAAGGCGAAGACGGGACGCATCACGCTGAAGGAAGATCTGACGGTCTTCGTTTCCGACTGGCACGGGCAGCATGACATGAAGTACGGGGGCGTGGTGGAGCGCGAGACCTACGAGCAGGACACCGATCTCCGTCCCATCCTCTTTCCGCACGCCCGTCCGCTGGCCGGCGCCTCCATCAATCCGGCCATCGGAGTCCAGCTGCCGGCCGAGAACCATGTCTTCAACGAGGCCACCAACACGACCTTCGGCATGTACGCCGTCGACACGTACAAGCCGCTGCCGAACCTGACCCTGGGCCTGGGCATCCGGTTCGATCGCGAGGCGACCGATTCGTTCGGGTATACTCCGTTCGACCCGGTCGCGGAGCGCGATCTCTATGACCGCCTCAAGGCACTCGGCGGCGACGAAGGGTTTCCGGACGATTTGATCGGCAACAACGACGGTGTCGAGAGCCACGGATACTGCGCCGACCCGATCTTTAATGGAGTGGGCATCGGCGGCCCCTGTGACTATCCTGGGCTTCCATCTGGCGATGACGCCAACAGCACCTCCATCAGGGCCGTCAAGCAGGACCTGGCGCTACTGACGCGCATAGCGCCGTCGCGCCTCACGCAGCACCACACGGCGACGACCGTCGTGGCAGCGAGCCTCCAGAGCCTGTTCCCCGAGGCGGTGTCGCAAGATCCGGTCACGGGGGACCTGATCATCGACCGCCAGAAGCTGCGGGAGGTGGGCGCCGCCACCTTCCAGGAGCACGAGGCGTTCCGGCTGACGAACAACAACCTGGCGCCGCGCGTCTCGATTTCCTGGGACCCCTGGGCCGACTCCAAGACGAAGGTCTACCTGAACTGGGGCCGTTTCTACGACCGGTTGTTCCTCCAGACCGTCGTTCCGGAGGAAGGCCCGGACACGATTTTCCGCTATTACGAAGCCGATGCGAGCGGCGTTTCGGCCTCGGGCGTCCCGAACAACGGGATTGGGCCCCCCCTCGCCAAGGCGCCACCGAGCGCCAGCCAGGTCGACCGGGGACTGCAGACTCCATTCTCGGACGAGATGACCATCGGGTTCGAGCGCGAGCTGGCCCCCGAACTGTCGCTGCGCTTCACCTACATCAACAAGCGGTACCGCGATCAGCTGCAGGATCGGGACATCAATCACTCCATCCGATGCTGCATGTCCGATGGCTTTTCTCCCCTGGACACTCTCGGCATCCTGCTGCCGGGCAGCGCGAACCAGAGTGCGTCCACTCGCTCCCCCGACAACAAGCCGGACCTGTACATCCACAATTTCTTCTTCAACCAGATCTTCCGGGTCGGCAACATCAATCGATCCACCTATAGCGGCGTCGAGATCCAGCTGACCAAGCGGTTGAGCAGGAAGTGGCAGATGGACGCGTCCTATACGTACTCGCGGAACCGCGCCCAGGCGGAGAGCTTCGACTCGTCGCTCGGCGACGATCCGGCCACGGTCGGCCAGGAGTTCTCGTACGCCGCGGACGATCTCCGGCACGTGATCAAACTCAACGCGAGCACCTACCTGCCGAAGGACTGGCAGGTCGGCACGACGATCAACTGGAGTTCGGGCCTGCCCTACTCGATCGTGAGCAACTTCCTGGCGCTCAATAACTTCGACTACCCGCAGTTCCGCCTCCTGTACGGCTACGTGCCCGATGAGCCCGACGTGCACGGGGATCGGAACTTCAGGATCCTGCGCCGGAACGATCATCGAAACGATCCGATCTTCACCATCGACCTGCTGGCGCGCAAATCGTTCGTGCTCGGCAAGTTGAACGCCAAGGTGAACTTCACGGTCGAGAACCTGCTGAACAAGGACTTCCTGACCATCAACACGTACGAGCCCGCGTCGCCCAACCGGAGCGGCAATCTGCAGCTCGACGCGGATCGCGACTTCGGGCGCCGCTTCCAGGCCGGAATCGAGTTCCAGTTCTAGATCGCGGGCGCACGCCACCCGCGAGGGACGGCTGCGCCCGGATGGCCCTTCTCTTCTACAACACGCTGACGCGCCGGGAGCAGGCGTTCGAGCCCCTCCATCCCGGAGAGGTTCGTCTGTACACCTGCGGCCCGACGGTCTACGACTTCGCGCACATCGGCAATTTCAGGACCTACCTCTGGGAGGACCTGCTCCGGAGGCATCTCAAGCTGCGGGGCTACCGCGTGACGCAGGTGATGAACCTGACGGACGTGGACGACAAGACGATCGCCAACGCGCGCGCGGCCAGCCTCTCCCTGGAGGAGTACACGAAGAAGTACATCGACGCCTTCTTCGAGGACCTGGATGCCCTGGGCATCGAGCGGGCGGAGCACTATCCGAGGGCCACCGCCTACATCCCGCAGATGGTGCGCCTCGCGCAGAGGCTCCTGGAGAAGGGGCACGTGTACGAGAGCCGCGGGTCGTTCTACTTCAGGATCTCCACCTTTCCCCAGTATGGAAGGCTGTCCCACCTGGACGCGGCCGCGGGGGCCGGCCAGGCGCGCATCGATTCGGACGAGTACGACAAGGACAACCCGCGCGATTTCGCCGTCTGGAAGGCCCCCCGGGACGGCGAGCCGTTCTGGGAGACGGAGCTCGGCCCGGGACGCCCCGGCTGGCACATGGAATGCTCTGCCATGTCGATGCAGCTCCTGGGCGAGACCTTCGACATCCACACCGGGGGCGTGGACAACATCTTCCCGCATCACGAGAACGAGATCGCGCAGAGCGAGGCGGCCACCGGCAAGCCGTTCGTGCGCTACTGGATGCACGCCGCCCACCTGATCGTGGACGGGGAGAAGATGTCCAAGTCGAAGGGCAACTTCTTCACCCTGCGCGACCTGGCGGAGCGCGGCTACGATTTGCGGGCGATCCGCTTCATGCTTCTCTCGGTCCACTACCGGAAGCCGCTCAACTTCACGCTCGAGGGGCTCTCGCAGGCCCGGGCCGCCCTCGCGCGGCTGGACGACCTCGCCCTGAGACTCGACGAGGTCGCCCCGGCCCTGGAAGGGCCCGAAGGGGGGCTGGCGGCGACGGCACGGGAGAGGCACCGGGGCATGCTCGAGGATCTCGACTCGGACCTCAACACGGCGGGGGCCCTCGGGCACCTGTTCGAGCTGGTCCGCGAGACCCACACGGCGCTCGATTCGGGGAGGATCGGCCGCCAGGACCTGGATGCCGTGCGCGGTGTCCTCGCGGACTTCACGAGCGTCTTCGGCATCCGCCCCGGACAGCGCGTGGACCTCGAAGCCGACATCGAGGCCGCCATCCGCCGGCGCGCCGAGGCCCGTGCCCGCCGGGACTTCGCCGAGGCCGATCGGATCCGCGACGAGCTCCTGGGACGCGGAATCGTCCTCGAAGACACCCCGCAGGGAGTGCGCTGGAAGCGCAAGGGCGCCTGAAAACGGGGCGCTCCACCCCCATCCCGGCTAAACCCGCCGCCCCCGGGCTGGGTCTAAGAACCAGAGGAGGCGATGCAGGCTGACCCGGACCTTCGGGACAGTGACGACGTGCTGGTGGCGCGCTTCCTCCAGGGGGACGAGCGGGCCTTCGACCTTCTGGTCGAGCGCCACCGCGTCGCGATCTACCGCATCGCGTACAGGTTCCTGGGGAGCCACGAGGAGGCGGACGATGTGTCGCAGGAGGCTTTCTTGAGGGCCTACAGGTCGCTCCGCGGCTTCAGGGGGGAGGCGTCGTTCCGCACCTGGATCACCCGTATCGCCATCAACCTGGCCCTCAGGGCCCGCCGATCGCGACGCGCGACGGTCCCCCTTCAGGACGCCCTCGCGATGCCGTGCGGCGCCGCGGGGCCCGAGGCCGCCCTCAAGAGCCAGGTCCGGCAGGCGGTGGGGGACCTGCCGCCGCGCCAGAGGCAGGTCCTGCTCCTGAAGGTGTACGAGGGGATGAAGTTCACCGAGATTGCCCAGATCGCCGGGATCTCGATCGGCACCGCCAAGGCGACGTTCTTTCAGGCGGTGCGGAGCCTCCGAGGCCGCCTGGCTCCCTTGAGCGGCGGCCAGGGAGAGGGAGCCTGACGATGCCGGCGTGCGACGCAGTCCATGATCGGATCGCGCAGTGGATCGCCGGCGAGCTCGATCCGGAGCCCCGCCGCGAGCTCGAGGCGCACCTGGGCGCCTGCACCGGCTGCGCGGCCGAGGCCGGACGCCTCCGGGAGGCGCTCGCACTCCTGGAGCACGACGAAGGGCCGGACCCGGGCCCGCTCTACTGGGGGTCGTTCGGATCGCGTCTCCGCGCGCGCATCGCGGCCTCCGCGCGGCGCCGGAGCCTCCTGCGCCTGGCGGCTGTGGCGGCCGCATTGGCCGTCGCGGTCGCGGGGCTCGCCATCTTCCAGGTCCGCCTTCCATCCGTCCCGCGGGAACTCTCGGGCGGAGAGCAGGCGGCGGTCACGGTCACGCCGCGGGCCCTGCCGGTGGCCGAGGCCGATGCCCGCCTGGCGGAGCTCCTGAACGAGGCGCCGGCCCGCGATCAGGACCTGTCCGACTTGAATGCCCTGCTGGACGAAATCGCCCCGCTGGACACGCCCGATGCGGCGGACGCCCTCGGCCGGGTCCCGCCGGACGAAGGCCCACTGCTGGTCGAGGAGCTGCTGGATGGGCACGGCTAGCCGGCCCATGGAAAAAGGAGGCTGGAACTCGATGAACGGAGTCCGGTTCGGACATGCGGTCTGTCTCGTCCTGCTCGCATTGATATCGGTCGGCGCGGCGGGGCCGGAGGGACGACCTCCCGGGTCGCGCCGCGCCCCCGGCGGCCCGGAGCGCCCGGAAGAGATGCGCCAGGCCATGGAACAGATGGTGATCGCGCGCCTGAGCCGGGCGCTGCACCTGACGGAGGCCCAGGAAGCGGTCGCCATCCCCCGCTTCGAGGAGCTGATGCAGGCGCGCCGCGAGCACGCCGCCGCGCGGCGCTCGGCCCTCGGACGGCTGCGGGCGCTTCTCGTCGACGAGACAGCCTCCGATCAGGAAATCGACAAAGCGCTCCGGGAGGTCCGGGCCGGAGAGGAGGATTTCCGGCGCCGCGAGGGACAGCTCCGGAGCGCCCTGGACGATGGCCTGACCCGGCGGCAGCAGGCGCGACTGGTGTTCTTCGAAGAGCGACTTCACAGGGTCATGCAACGCCGTCTCCGGGAGGCGGCCGGCCGGGGCGCGGAGCGCCGCCCCGAGCCGGGGCGCCGGCCCGATGTCGGACGCCGGCCGCCGCGACCGGACGTGGACGGGCCGGGGAGTGGATCGGGCCCGGAGGACGAACCGGACGTCGAAGAGGACGACCTGTGATCGCGTCCTTCGGCCGCCTGGCTGAGGACCGGCCACCCTATGACGACGGACCGGCCCGCCGGGTCGGAGCCTCCGGCCACACCGGCCTGGGACAACGGGGGGAGGAGGTGGCCGCCCGGCACCTCCTGTCGCTCGGCTTCGTCATCCTGGAGCGCCGCTTCAGGACGCGTGCCGGCGAGATCGACCTCATCGCGTGGGACGGGGACACCCTGGTTTTCGTCGAGGTCAAGGCGCGTTCCTCTCTGGCCTGCGGGCGCCCCGCCGAGGCGGTCGACGGCCGGAAGCGCGGCCGGATCGCCCGCGCCGCCTCCCTCTACCTGGCGCGCCGCGGGGACGGAGAGGCCCCGTGCCGGTTCGACGTCGTCGAAGTCCTCGAGGAACCGGGATCGCCGGCGCGCGTCCGCCTGATCCGGAACGCCTTCGAAGCCTGATCCGCCGCGCGTGACTAGGTTCAGATACATATGAGACAGACGAAGGAGTAGAAGAGGGGCCTCCACAGGAGGCTCCCGATGCAGTTCAAGGGTCTGCCCCGGACCATGGTCCGGGGCAGTCAGCTTCGTCCCCCCGACCTTTCTCCCGACGC
>DASYUH010000064.1 GCA_036001465.1 Candidatus Polarisedimenticolia bacterium | reverse complement strand
CCCTGGCCCGGCGCCTGTTCCCGGCCCGGGAGACCCTCCCCAGGGCATGGCGCGACCTCTACCGACGAGACTGGCTCACCCCCGTGCTCCCCTCCAACACCCGTCACCGACTCATCCACGCCAACTGACACCTCAAGCCCGCCGCGGACGTCGCCACCCCTCCCCGCATAGGGGCTCGGACGCTTCGATCGTCCGCTCCGCATCCCACGTGAAGATCTACAAGCTCCGCACCACCATGCGCTCGAGCCGCGCCACGCATTCCAGGTGGTGGGTCTGCGGGAACAGGTCGAGAGGCGTCACCGACCGCAGTCGCAACCCTCCCTTCTCCCCCAGCAGCCTGATATCCCGCGCCAGGGTCGCCGGGTCGCAGGACACATAGACCACCCGCGCGACCGCTGCGGTCGCGATGGCCTGCGTTGCGGTCCGCGGCAACCCGGTGCGCGGCGGGTCGAGCAGCAGGGCGTCGGGGCCGGTCTCCCGCAGGAGCTCGGGGAGCGACTCCTCCACGTCCCTGCACAGGAAGCGCGTGTTCGCCAGCCCGGCCCGGGCCGCATTGTCACGCGCCGCAGCCACCGCCTCCCGCGACACGTCGAGACCCGTGACCTGCCTCGCCCGGCGCGCCACCGGCAGGGAAAAGAAACCGACCCCGCAATGGAGCTCGAGGATCGACTCGTGGGCCCCCGCATCGAGCGCCGCGAGCACCACCTGGCGCAACCGGGCGGCACCCGGCGCGTTCGGCTGAAAGAACGAGCCGGCGGGCACCTTCAAGCGATCCCCCTCCACCTCCTCGAACAGGTGATCCCTGCCGAAAAGGATGGACTCCCCCACCAGCCGATCGAGACGGTCGAATTCGCGTCGGACCACTCCGACGACGCGCGGGAAGGCGCGCACGAGATCGCGCGCCAGCTCGGCGAGCGCCGGGGGATCTCCGCGTCCCGACTCGAGCGTGACCAGGACCTCCCCCGTGCCCTGGGCCATCTGGAGTCCGAGCCGCCGCAGGAGCCCTCTGCGCCGCTTGCGGTCCCACGCGGCGAGCCCCAGGCGCCGGGTCCGCTCGGCGGCGAATCCCCGGATCGCGTTCGCCAGATCGGGCATCAGGAGGCAGCGCTCGATCGGCACGATCTCCTCCGGACGGCCGGCGCCGTGCAGTCCGAGGATCGGGCGCCCGTCCGATCCCGTTCCCCAATCGAAGTCCATCCTGAACCTGTACGCGGTCGGCGTCCCGGCCACGACCGCCGGCTCCACGGGCGGATCGGCCAGTCCCGCGATGCGGGTGAGCATCGCCCTCACCTGGAGGCCCTTGGCCTCCGCCTGAGCCGCAGGAGCCAGATGCTGGAGGTCGCAGCCGCCGCACGTGCCGTAGTGCCGGCAGGGCGGGTCGATCCGTTCGGGCGATCGGGACAGCACCCGCCCGGCGACCGCCTCGGCGTAGCCGGCCTTGACGCGCAGGACGCGCGCCCGCACCGATTCCCCTGGCAGGGCCCCCTCGACGAACACCACGAACCCCGCCACGCGGCCGACGCCGCGTCCGCCGAAGGCCAGGTCGACGATGTCGACGGTCACCTCCTCGCCCCTGCGCGGGGCCCCTTCGCGCAGGCTCATGTTCGGTGCAACCTTCCGGCCGGTTGTCGCTCCCCGGAGACTGACCTATATTCATCCGGCGCCTTGATGAGGACTCCGTGAGCCGCCATTCGAAGGTCCCGCATGCCTCCGCAGAGGACGACGCCGTCGATCGTCACGACGAGGGACCGCGCGTGCGTTCCATGCGCGACGTGGCGCCGAAAGACACCTGGACCCTGTTCAAGATCATGGGGGAGTTCGTCGAGGGGTTCGAGACGCTCCGCCCCGTCGAGCCTGCGGTCTCGATCTTCGGCGGCTCCCGCGTCCGCAAGAACTCGCGTTATTACCGCAAGGCGGTGCAGGTATCCCAGGCCCTGGCGCGCGAGGGGTTCTCGATCATCACCGGCGGCGGCCCCGGGATCATGGAGGCGGCGAACCTCGGCGCCCGCCGCGGAGGCGGCCGATCGATCGGGCTCAACATCCGTCTGCCGTTCGAGCACAGGCCGAACCGTCATATCGACACCCTGGTGAATTTCAACTACTTCTTCGCGCGCAAGGTCATGTTCATCAAGTACGCCTGCGCCTACGTCGTCTTTCCCGGCGGATACGGGACCCTCGACGAGGCGTTCGAAGCGTTGACCCTCGTCCAGACCCACAAGGTCGACAACTTCCCGGTGATCATGATCGGGCGCGATTTCTGGGAGGGTCTCGTGAGATGGATGCGGCGCGAGATGCTGGGCGGCGGGATGATCAGCCGGGACGACCAGCGCCTGTTCACCGTGACGGACGACGCCCAGGAGGTGTGCCGCCTGGTGCGTGAAGGATGGCGCCGGCGCGTTCAGGGAAACGGCGAGGACGCCCCGCGCTGAATCAATGGACCCGCGTCTCCTCCTCGGGGCCGGACACGTCCAGCAGCGGGCGCCGCCCGGCGAACCCGTCCGGAATCCGGTGCCAGTAGCCGACCCTCGCCTCGCCGTACTTCCAGCATAGAAAAACGATCTCGTTGTTGTAGACGCAGGGGAAGTCGACGAGCCCCACCTCGGGCCCGTTGACCAGGCATCCCTGGTCCTGCAGCTCCCCGATCAGCCCCTTCACCCTGTTGAACAGACCGGGCGCGATGGCGCGCGACTCGAGGTGCTTCGCGAGATCCGGGCTGTCCGGCGGCAGCCCGGCCTGGCTGGCCGCCGTCTCGATCTCGGAGCGGATCTCCTTGAAGGTGGCGAGGAGCTCCTCCACCTTCGGTCTCAATCTCGGGATCAGGGCATTGGCCTCGTCGAGGGTGAAGAACCTGCTGTACGTCTGATCGGGACTCATCGCGCTGTGCCTCCGGGCCGAATTCTAGTCGGGCGGCGGCTCGGGCACAAGCGCCAGGAAGAGGCAGAGGTCCACGCCCGGCCGGAGCGCATAGGTCTCGCGGGAATACCCCGCGCCCAGCATCGCCGCCACTCGATCGGCCGAGTCGGAGCGGGCGATCACGACCGGGCCGCCGGGATCCTCGACCACCGACCCGTAATACCCGACGTCCGTGAAATCACGCAGGTACCAGTTGAGCGGCAGATAGTCCGGCGAGAGGATCTGGATGGGGATGGCCTTTCCAAGCGGGTGCCGCCTGGCCTCCTCCTCGATGCGGTCGACGAGCTGCAGGGCCGAGCGCCGGGTCTGGACATAGATCAGGGGGCTGGCCCGATCGTCGTCGTAGCGCACGAAGGCGAGATCGACGGCGCGACGGGCCGAAAAGGCCGCGGCGGCGACCAGCGCCAGCACGGCCGCCAGGCGCCGAGGAACGCCGCCCGCCGCGAGACCGCCCGCGGGCTCCCGCCCTGCCATCGATCCGAAGACCCCCCCGCCCAGGAGGGCCAGAGGAAGGACGATATTCAGCACCAGCCACGGAGTCTTGTAGGGAATGGCCGAATAGACGACCAGGATCGTGGTGCCCCAGGCGGCCAGAAGCCGGGCGAACCGGTCGCGGCGCCGCAGCGCCACGACCGTTCCGGTGAACGCCGCGACCAGGATCGCCGGCTCTTCCCGCGCGAGGATTCCGAGGAAGTACCACCAGGGCTTTCGATGGCCGTCGCCGCTGAAGCCCCTGCCGCCCCAGATCGTCAGAGCCTCGAACGGGCGCCGCAGGCCGCCCGGATCGACGAAGAAATCGGTATACAGGGCGATGGCCACGAGCGCCGCGACCAGCGCGGCGGCGACGAGCACGGACCGGCGCGGGGCCGGCAGGCCCCCGCCGCGCGAGGCGACGACACCGACGAGAAGCGCGCACACGCTCAGGCCGGCGGTCTCCTTGGTGGCCAGCATCCCGCCCAGGGCGGCACCGGCCACCATGAGCCAGGCGTCCCGCCCCGGCGCCAGACCGCGGACCAGGCCGACGACCAGGAGCAGGGTCAGGAAGACGAGGTAGATCTCGTGGATATTGTCGCGGGAGTACCAGACCAGAGACGGCGACGTCGCCAGAAGGACGCCCGCCGCGACCGCCCCCGATTCTCCGATCTCCCGGCGCAGGCACCAGGGAAGCGCCGCCATGAGGGTGCCGAGGAGCGCCGGGACCGCCCGGAGCATCTCGGTCGTGACGCCGAACAGGAACAGCGGCACCCCGGACAGGAGATAGAGAAGCGGACCGTGATAATTCGACGGATCGTAGTCGTAGGTCCCCTCGCGCAGGAGACGCAGGAGGAAGATGACATTCGACCCTTCGTCATGGTGCAGCGGTCGCAGGCCGAGCCGCAGAAACCGCAACGCCCCGGCCAGGAGCACGGGGATCCAGGGCACGGCCCCCTCCCACACCTCCGCGATGCGGCGCGGCGCCCTGGACGCAGACCCGTTCACGGGGGGGCCGCGCCGTCCGGCGGCAGGGGCCCGCAGATCGCCCGGACATCGTAGACCTCCGTGCCGGCTCCCGCGAACTCCGGCCGCGCCGCCGCCGCGAAACGTCCGGCACGGGGGCCGTACCGCTGCCGCTCCCGCTCCCCCAGCACGACGAACCGCGCACCGTAGGAGCCGAGAAGAGGGCACGCCTCATCCGGGCCCTGAGCTGCATAAATGGACGCGATGTCCTCGCGGCGCCTGAGGACCGATGCCCAGTCCTGACGCCACACCGCCTCATGGTTCCCCCATCCCAGAACCGTCGGCACGCCGCTGAACGTGCCGATGCGGGAGGACCACGTGTACGGCTCTCCGGTCTCCTCCAGGATCGCCTCGCCTGGAGCGGCGGTCCGGGCGATGAACGCCGCGGCCGACGCGTCTCCGGGATGAAGCGCGCGGAACAGCGCGTCCGCCTCGGCCCCCGGAGAGAGCGCCTCCCGCGCCTCGGGGCCATCCACACTCCGGATTTCCGAGGACCGTCCCCGCAGCCAGGCGGCGGTGCCCTCGAGGGGGTAGACGAGCGCCGCAGCCAGGGTCAGTCCCAGGCCGGTCCATCCCGCCCATCGGCGGCGAGAGGTCTCGCGCGACAGGAGGTCCACCAGCCATGCGGCCGCGAGGCCCATCAGGAGCCATGCGAGGCGATGCAGCTTGAACACCGTGTTCATCCGGCGCAGGGGCGTCGCGTCAAACAGGTCCCGAAGGTACACCATCTCCGGGACCAGCGCGCAGAGCACACCGGCGCCGGCGAGGGTCAGCGCCAGGCGGGTACGGATCCCGTCCTCCCGGCCATGGAGTCCCGTCCTCCCACGGAACGGCACGACCCGGATCGCGCCGAGGGCGGCCAGCAGGACGAACGGCCCGAACGCCATCAGCCATTCTCCCGGATCGCTCCCCCGCGGCACGCGGCCGATGGTCCGGTGCGGCGCACCGAGCCCGCGCAGGAACGGCAGGAAGGGCAGACAGGAGATGACCGGGACGACGGCCCACAGTGCGGCGCGCGACAGACGATGCGTGCCTTCCCCGACGAGCAGCAGGACCGGCGCCACGAGCGTCACGATCGGCAGGTCCCACGGATGGGTGGCGAGCAGCGCGCCGCACAGGAAGGCGAAGCAAACGGCGCGGGCCAGACGCAGGCGCGCTTCCCGCGCCTGTTCGAGCGCGCCGGAAGCCGGCAGGGACTCCGCCAGGGGAAAGGCCAGCGCGCCGGCGACCATCGGCAGGGCGATGACGTAGGGGTGGAGGTCCCCCCAGAGCAGGCTGAACCAGGGACACTCGCTGATCGCCTCGGCGACCACCCGCGACGAGGCGAACCAGTCCAGCCGCGCCCCGAACCCATGATGCGCCCACTGCCGCACCCACTCGAGATTCCCGGCCCCGAGCACGAGAAATGCGGCGCCGATGCCCCCGCGGAGGCGGCCGGACAGGGCGAGGCCGATCCCGAAGGCGGCGATCCACAGCAGCGCATGCTGCAGGGCGACGGCCGCGGTGAAGAACCGGGACGCATCGGCTCCGGCGCAGCGCACCAGAAACGCCGTCATGGCGTAGCCGAAATGGTAGTAGGACAGGTCGGCCCCGGCGAACCAGGGATCGGTCAGCGGCAGTCCGGGGCCGCGCAGGTCAGCGCGCAGGATCGCGAAGTCCATGAAGCGCTCGCTGTCGGGATCGACGGCGGGGTTGTGCCCCTCGATCCAGGTGAATAGAACCAGCCCGGACACGAACAGGACCTCCACCCACAACATGGAACGCCAGGGCGCCGGTCGCGAGCCGGCCCCGCCTTGGGCCGTCTCTCCCTCGGAGGCCTCTCCGGACGAGCGCCACCACGCGGCGATCGCCGCGCTGGCTCCGCCCACAGCCAGGACCGCGCCGAGCGCCAGGGTCCGCGTGAGCGGCCGCCCCATGGCGCCGGCCGCCATCCAGGCCAGCCATGCGGACACGACGATGCCGAAGGATCGCGACACGGCGTAACCCCGATCCGGGAGCCGGGCGAGGATCAGGCGCAGGAGCGGGAACACCGACCAGCCGCAGAGCGTCGTGACCAGGTAGGCGCGCAGAAGTTCGGACATGCGGGGCCCCGCCGACGGGCCGGGCCGCTCCTACTCCCCCAGGAAGGCCAGGTCGAGCCTGCGGGTGCGCGGCCCGTCGATTTCGATCAGGAAGAGGCTCTGCCAGGTGCCGAGCACCAGGCTCCCCTCGACGACCGGAAGGGTCACCGAATGGCCGAAGAGGACCGCCGACAGGTGCGCCCTGGCGTTGTCGTCCACCGCGTCATGCCGGAAGCCCTCCTCCGGACGGACCAGGTCGACCAGGCGGGAGGCCAGCCGCACCAGGTCGTCCCTGAGCCCGGTCTCGTCTTCGTTGACGCACAGGCCGCAGGTGGTGTGGGGGACGGTGATCAACGCCAGCCCGTGCCTCAGCCCCGCGCGCGCCAGCTCCGTGCGGGCTCCGGCGGTGACGTTGACGATCGCGGTCCGGGACGGGGACTTCACTGCGATCGAGGCGTTCGCAATCTTCATGATGCCCCCGATCGCCCGGCTACTTCGTCCCCCCGACGAGGAAGCTCATGCCGAGGACGGCGTCGAACGAGTAGAAGGGGTCGCGCACGACGACGTCGCCGTTGCCGTGCCAGCGCCAGATGCGGGCGTCGAAGCGGAAGCCCACGTGCTGGGTGAACCAGTACTTGAATCCGCCGCCGGTCCGGTAGACGGTGGAGCTCTCGCTGTCGGTGCCGTCGTCCACCGTGACGAACCCCAGCCCGAACATGGCAAATGGCGCCATCTTCTCGTGCCCCTTGAGCTGGTAGATACGCACGTACCCGACACCGAACTTGGTGACGTCGAACTGGATGGTGGGAATCTTCGCATGGTCGGCGGTCGCGGTGTCGAAATCGACCTCGAACTCATGGATCGCCTTCCAATGGTAGGCGCCCCGCACCCCGAAGCCCAACGTACTGTCGAAGTTCGTCGCGTTGTTGTAGCGACTGACCATGCTGTAAGGGCCGAATTCCCAGGACTTGTCGGTGTCCTTGGCGACCGCGAGGGGCGGGCCCGCCGCCAGCGCGAGGGCCAGGACCAGAAGCACCGGGACGATGCGGCGTCGGGGAGCGGGCGGCATGGGGCAATCCTCCAAGGGCTCCCGGCCAGAGCGCCAGGAACGCAGGAGTATGTCCTGCCCGGCCTTCCGGATCAACTGAAAAATGCGCCCGCGGGAGTTCCCCGCGTCTTCCGATCCGCGCCCGCCGGAGCGGCGGTATTGACACCCGCGACCATCGCGGATACACACCCGGCATGCAACGAGGACCCGGAGCCGGAACCCTGTGCGCCCTCGTCATTCCGGCCGTCCTCATCGCCCCTCTGCGCGCGGCGGCCGTCGATCCGGAGATCCAGGTCGAGATCGTGGCCCCGCCGGCGCCTTCCGACATCCGGCCCGTCCTCACCGAAGGGAAGATCCAGGACGCGATCCGGCCGCTTCTCCGCTCCGGATGCGATGAGCCGACCATCGCCCGGGCATTGGAGCAGCGCTACCGGTTCCTCGGTTACGTGCCACGCATCGAGGTCTCGTGCAGCGAGCGGGGCGCGCGCCTGCGCGTGCGCGAGAGCAGCCACACGGTCGATGTCATCACGTTCGACCCCGCCGAGCTGGAGACGATCGGCGTCCATCCGTCCCCCGATGTCGAGGAACAGAGGCGGCTCTATCCCGTCCCGGCGGACGCGCCGAAGGGAGTCCTGCGCGGCCTCCTCCAGACCCGGACGGGGGACCTCTACAATTTCGAGCGCTATCGCGCCGACAGCGATGCCCTGCAGAGAATGGGATACGGTGTCGCCTTCATACCAGGCGGGCAGAAGGCGGACTCGTCCTACGCGTCGGGCGCGTATCTGATCCAGAGCCTGACGCCCCGGATCGCGGGTCCCGGGCCCGGGCGCAAGACCAACTACCTCGGCGGCACGGGGTCGTACGGTCCGCGCACCAAGAGCGCCTTAGGGCTCCTCTACGAGAAGGACGAACTGTTCGGCCGTCTCGACCAGCTGAGCATCGCGCCCTCCTACAACGCCGCCGCCGGGGGGACCATCTCCTACACCGCCCCGCTCCTGTCCCGACGCGAAGAGCCGCGGACCCTCTTCGACCTCGACCTCAGCCTGTTCTCGGAGTACCGGCACAACCGGCTGCTCGACGGCGTCCTGACCGACGAGCGACAGACCGGGTTCGCCGCCACGATCGGCGTCCGTCCCCTGGGGCTCAGGGCGCCCCACGGCCTCCGGTACTACTTCGGCCTCCGTCGCGCCCGCATCACCCTTCGCGACACGGCTCCCGGGGAAAGGGACGGCAACACCGATACCATCCAGATTGGCGCCTCCTACGAGTGGCGGCATACCTTTCGCCGGCCGAGCCTGTCCGCCAGGCTCGATCCCTCCGTCGACTTCGCCGCGCGGGCCGGCGGCGGCGAGCGCACCTTCGTGCGGCCGGGCGTGGACTTCACGCTGCACGGCCGCTACGCCACGGGCATCGAGGCCGAGCTGCACCTCAAGGGAGGCCTGATCGACAGGGATGTCCCGTCCTTCGAGCTGTGGAGCCTCGGCGGCGCCTCCACGGTGCGCGGTTTCCGCGAGGACTCGTTTCTCGGCCGCCACCTTGCCGCGCTGCAGGCGGAGGTCTGGCTGCCGTTCGTGCCCCGGCAGTCGGACGCGTCGCCGGGCCCGGGGGGGGAGAACCCGGACACCGACTTCGCCCGGATTCCCGTCGAGCCCCGCGCCGCGCGACTTCTGAAGTGGGCGCTGTTCGTGGACGGAGGGACGATCGCCAGGACGACCGCCGGCACGAAGGAAGCCATCGCCGGCGCCGGCGTGGGGATCCGGTTCATCGTCCCCCGACATCCCCTGGTCATCCGCATCGACTATGGATGGGGGCTCGGATCGCTCGGCGGAGACGCCTTTCCGTACGTCTCCCTGGGCTATCGGTACTGACCTGGAAGCGGGACGCAGCGCTCACCCGACCCCGGGAGTCAGGACCATGCCGACCAGGATGGCGGCGATGCTCACCCCCTGCCAGAATCCGATGCGCTCCCGGAGCGCGAACCGCGCGAATACGACCGTGACCACCGGGTAGGCACCGCTCAATGGCGTCGTCAGGGAGACCGGACCGAAACGCGTCGCCACGATGAACCCGACGTCCCCCCCGGCCAGCATCAGCATCGGGAGCGCCGATCGCGTCCACTCGCGGGGATCGGCGGCCCCCTGCCTGCCGCGCACCAGGCCGTACAGGCCGAGCGTCGCCAGCCCCCCCGCGAGGGCGAACACCAGGGCGTTCGCCTCGTCGGCTCCCGGCAGACCGTAGGCCGCCTTCAGCAGCGTGCCGCCGCATCCCCACAGGATCAGCGCGAAGAACGACAGCGGAATCCAGCGCCGGCTGGTGGGCCGCGCCCCCGGGCCCGCCGGAGCGTAGGACAGGCCGAGGCAACCTCCCAGCACGAGGGTCAGGCCGGCGTACTGCAGGGAGGTGAGCTGCTCGTTCAGGAACAACCGCGCGAACAGGATCGTCAGGGCGGGATAGGCGGCGCTCAGCGTGCCGACGATGGCGATCGGCCCGTGCACGATTGCCAGGAAGTACAGGATCCAGGCCGTTCCGTCGATGATGTAGGACAGGACGCAGGTGCGGGCGAAGGCCGAGCCCAGGGACGGGAGCAGTGCCGTCTTCTGAAACAGGGAAAAGTAGGTCAGGTTCAGCACCGCCCGCGCCGCCACGAAGTAAAGACAGAAGCGGGCGGGCGGCACTTCTGAGATATATTTCTTGACCAGACCCTGGCCGATCCCGTAGAGAAACAGGCTCACCAGTGTCGGTACCAGCCAGATGGCCATGACGCGGTCCGTTGCCTCGCACGGCGGCAGGGAAAGAGGGGCATCTTAGACGACCGTCGCGTCGCACCGCAAACCGGCCGCGTCGCGGATCGCACGCCGAGGCAGCGGATGGATGACGACGAGAAGCCCCCGGGCCGATTCGACGAGCTGCTGCGACTCCTGACCGCGCGACGGCAGGAGACCGAGGCCCGCTACAAACAGGCCCTGGCGCAGCAGCTCAGCGGATCGGCGGCGGGTGACAGCGAGGGCGTGCATGGCTGGAAGGCCAGCCGCGAAGGGGGGGCCGATCTCGAGGTCCTGCAGACCCTCGATCGCACCCTCAAGCAGATCGACACGGCGCTCGCGCGACTCCATGCCGGCCAGTACGGCCTGTGCTCCTCCTGCTCCGGGACGATTCCCCTGGCGCGCCTGAGCGCCGTCCCGTTCGCCACCCTGTGCGTCCCCTGCCAGACGCGGCGCGAGCGGGTCCCCCGTTGAGCGAGCCGGTCACCAGCCACCAGTTCAAGGCCAAGGCCGGGCTCCTTTCGGTCATGGCCCTGATCTACGCCTCGGGCTGCGGCGGCCCGTACGGAACGGAGGACTACATCGCCCAGACCGGTCCGGGCCTCATGATCCTCCTCCTGTTCGTGACTCCCTGGCTCTGGGGGGTGCCGATGGCCCTGGCGACCGCGGAGCTGGCCACGATGCGTCCGGTCGAAGGCGGGTACTACCGCTGGGTGCGGGAGATCTTCGGGGAGTTCTGGGGCTTCCAGGTCGGCGGCTGGACGATCATCGCGTCTCTGCTCGACAACGCCCTGTACCCCGTCCTGTTCGGCAAGGCGCTCCTCTACTGGTTCCCGGACCTGCCGTTCTGGCAGCAGGGGCTCGCGTCGGTCGGGTTCGTGCTCCTCCTCACCTTTGTGAATTACCGCGGTATCCAGATCGTCGGGGCGACGTCCGTGTTCCTCACCCTGTTCCTGATCGCACCCCTCTTCTGGATCGTGGGGGCCGGTTTCCTGAACGCCCGCTTCAATCCGCTCGTGCCGTTCCGCGCCCCGGGCATCGACGGTCTCGAAGGCTTCGGATCCGGCATGGCGCTGGTCATGTGGCTCTACTCGGGCATGAGCGAGATCAGCACCGCCGCCGAAGAGGTGAAACGCCCCGCGCGCACCATCCCCCTGGCGCTCCTGCTCGTCGTCCCGATCATCATCATGAGCTACACGCTCCCCGTGATCGCCGGGCTGGTGTCGATCGGCGACTGGCAGGGCTGGAACTCGGGGCAGTTCGCGGTCATCGGCGAGCTCCTCGGAGGAAAAACGCTCGGGACCTGGGCCTTCCTCGGGAGCGTCGCCGGCTACATGGTGATCTTTCTGGCCTACATGGTCTGGTACTCGCGCCTGACCTGGGCGATGGCCGAGGACGGTTCCCTTCCCCGTATCCTGACGCGCCTGCACCCGCGCTACGGAACACCGTACGCGACCATCCTCGGCTACGCCGCGCTCTATTCCCTCCTTGTCTGGGTTCCCTTCGAGCGGCTGCTGGTGGTGGACATGTGGGTCACCGGGGCCTATTGCACGACGATCCTGGCGCTCCTGGTGCGGCTGCGCTCCCGCCGCGTCGAGCGGCCGGAAGGCTTCCGGGTGCCGGGGGGGAAGCTGGGGGCCTGGCTGGTGGTCCTCCTGCCGGCGACGACCTGGGGCGTCGTCCTCTTCTCCACCGCCCACGGCGACTGGATACCGGGGACCGTCGCCCTCCTGGCGCCGGCCCTGATCTACGCCGTCATGAAGCGGCTGCGCCGCTCACAGCCGATCTAGCTCTTCTTTTCCGATGTTGGGGGCCCAGGGCCAGATCTCGTACTGCGCCACGCCGGCCCGGATGAAGGGATCCTCGTCCCGGATGCGGTCGAGATGCTTCGCCACCTCGTCGTCCGGCACGCGCAGCAGCAGGGCTCCGCCGTTTCGAGGATCGAGGGGCCCCGAGGCCAGAAGCCGGCCCTGCTTCTTCAGCTCCCTGAGGTACGCCCGGTGCGCCTCGAGGTGTTTCAGAACCTCCTCGATCGACCTGCGATAACGGACGATCGCGATGGCATACATGAACCCCTCCCTCATGGAATTCGAACCCCCGCCGGGAGGACATCAAGGCTCCTATCGGCGGGTTGACGACGGCGCGCACTCGTCGTATATGATCGGGAACAGCGTTCGTCCATGGTCTCCCCGCTCGCCGCCGCACCCGCGGGATTCGATGGGAAAGGAGAGACCCCATGTCTCCACACCTCCACCGCCTCATTCTCCTGCCGGCTGTTCTGATCGCGACTGCAAGCCCGTCGGCGGCCGCAGTCCGGGGATACGTCGAGCTGCCCTGGACGCCGACCTTCTGCATGCAGGAGTCGCATTTCCTGACGAACCCCTGCACCGGCAATGCTCAGTACATGATCGAGGAACGCGCGATCGACATGGATGTGTACCTGTGCCAATACGTCGTCGTGGACGGTCCCAACGTCGGAGTCGAGTGTCTGGTGACCGAGCCAACCTCGGTCACCGTGTCGCAGCCCCCGTGTCCCATTCCCTTCACGGGGCTCTGGATCAGCAACGAGACGCCGCCGCGCATGCACTGGAACCATGTCACCTGCGCGGTCTCCCACGACGTCATTCGCGGGGAGCTTCCGGGGCCA
>DASYUH010000063.1 GCA_036001465.1 Candidatus Polarisedimenticolia bacterium | reverse complement strand
CCACTGGCATCTTCGCACCGAGGGGGAGATCGCCTTCCTCACGATGGACGTGCGCGAAGACCAGCCTCTCAAGCCCGAATACAGGCTGAAACTGAATTCCTACGACCTTGGCGTCGACATCGAGCTGGCCGACGCGGTCGAGCGACTCCGTTTCGAGCACCCCGAGGTGAAGGCGGTCGTGATCGCGAGCGGCAAGAACAACGTGTTCTGCGCGGGCGCGAACATCCCGATGCTGTCGACGAGCAGCCACCGTTTCAAGGTCAACTTCTGCAAGTTCACGAACGAGACGCGGCTCGCGATCGAGGACGCCGGATCGTCGAGCGGCCAGCACTACATCGCCGCCTGCAACGGAGCCACGGCGGGCGGCGGCTACGAGCTGGCGCTGGCCTGCGACGAGATCGTCCTGGTGGACGACGGCAGCTCCGCGGTCAGCCTGCCCGAGGTCCCTCTCCTCGGCGTCCTGCCGGGGACCGGCGGCCTGACGCGCCTTTCCGACAAGCGCCGGGTGCGGCGGGACCATGCCGACATGTTCTGCACGACCGCCGAAGGGGTGAAGGGGCAGCGCGCCGTGGATTGGAGGCTGGTCGACGCCGTCTCGCCCCGGAGCCGGTTCGACGAGACGGTCCGCGAGCGGGTCGCGAAGCTGGCGGCGGCCGCCCCCCGCAAGGACGGACCGGGCGTGCATCTCCCGCCCCTGGACGTGAAGGTCGGGCGGGACGAGCTGGCCTACTCGCACCTCCACGTGGCGATCGATCGCGCGGCGCGCACGGCGGCCCTTCGCCTGAAGGGTCCTGCGGGCCGGCCGCCCGCCGATGCGTCCTCTCTCCGCCGCGAGGGGAGTGGCACCTGGATGCTGCGGCTCTTCCTCGAGCTCGAGGACGCGATCTGCCGCCTGCGCTTCAACGAGGAGGAGATCGGCGTGTGGCTGATCCGGACGGAGGGGGACCCGGACCTGGTGGCCGCCCATGACGAGGCGCTCTCCCGACTCGCCCCCTCCGACTGGTTCGCCCGCGAGGTCCTGCTCCTCGCCGGGCGGACGCTGCGCCGGCTGGACGTGACCGCCCGCACCCTGTTCGCTCTCGTCGAGCCGGGATCGTGCTTCGCCGGGAGCCTGCTGGAAACGGCGCTGTCGTGCGACCGGGCGTACGCCCTGGACGATCCCGATCGTCCGGTGGTCCTCAGGCTGTCGTCTCTCAACTTCGGCGCCCTGCCGATGGGGCACGGCCTGACGCGCCTCCAGGCGCGCTTCCGGCACCGGCCGGATGCCCTGGAGGGGATGAGGCGGCGGACCGAGGCCGGCGAGCCCATGTCCTTCGACGCCCGCTCCGCGGTCGAGGCCGGCATCGTGACGATCGCCGCGGACGAGATCGACTACGAGGACGAGGTGCGCGTGGCGGTCGAGGAGCGCTCCTCGCTGTCGCCGGACGCCCTCACCGGCATGGAGGCCTCTCTCCGCTTCCCGGGGCCGGAGTCGATGGAGACGAAGATCTTCGGCAGGCTGTCGGCCTGGCAGAACTGGATCTTTCAGAGGCCGAACGCCGTCGGCGAGCACGGCGCGCTCCAGTGCTACGGACGGCCGGAGCGCCCCGCCTTCGACTGGAGGAGGACGTAGCCGTGCAGCTGCACGAGACGATCCCGAACAACGTCGACCTGTCGGGGGACCGGAAGCTCCAGCGCGCCCTGGAGCACTGGCAGCCGTCCTTCCTCGCGTGGTGGACGCAGATGGGACCGGATGGTTTCCAGGCGACCGACGTCTATCTGCGGACCGCCATCTCGGTCGACAGCGCCGGCTGGGCCCATTTCGACTACGTGAAGATGCCGGACTACCGCTGGGGAATCTTCCTCGCCCAGGCGGAACCAGGCCGCGCCATCGGCTTCGGCGATCATGCGGGGAAGCCCGCCTGGACGGACGTTCCGGGAGAGTACCGCAACCTCCTGCGCCGGCTGATCGTCACGCAGGCCGACACCGAGCCGGCCTCGGTCGAGCAGCAGAAGCGGCTGGGACGCACGGCGCCGAGCCTGTACGACATGAGAAACCTCTTCCAGGTCAACGTCGAGGAGGGGAGGCACCTCTGGGCGATGGTCTACCTCCTGCACGGTTACTTCGGGCGCGACGGGCGGGAGGAGGCCGAGGCGCTCCTGGCGCGGCGCTCGGGGGACCCCGACCGGCCCCGGATCCTGGGGGCCTTCAACGCTCCGATCGACGACTGGCTGTCGTTCTACATGTTCACCATGTTCACCGACAGGGACGGCAAGTACCAGCTCCTGGCCCTTGCCGAGAGCGGTTTCGATCCGCTGGCGCGCACGACCCGGTTCATGCTGACCGAGGAGGCCCACCACATGTTCGTGGGGGAGACCGGCATCCGCCGCATCGTCAGGCGGACGTGCGAGCTGATGCGGCAGGCCCCGGACGGCGACGTGCGGCGGCTCGGCGGCATCGATCTCCCGACGCTCCAGAAGTACATCAACTTCTGGTACTCGGTGTCCCTCGATTTGTTCGGCGGCGAGATCTCCTCGAATGCCGCCGAATACTTCGCCTGCGGCCTGAAGGGGCGGGCCAACGAGAAGGCCTGCGAGGACCACCTGGCGCTCTCCGGCTCCTACCGCATGCCGGTCCCGGAGGCGGGCCGGCTCGAGGAGAAGGACGTCCCGCTCCGCAATGCCATGAACGAGGTCCTGCGCGACGCCTACATCGAGGACAACCAGCGAGGCCTGGAGATGTGGAACAAGACGATCGCCGAGCACGGCATCGATCTCAGGCTGCGGCTGCCATCCCGCCGGTTCAACCGCCGAATCGGCATCTATGCCGGGCTCCACTTCAATCCCGCGGGCGAGCCGATCCCCGAGGCGGAGTTCCGGAAGAGCGCGCCGGACTGGCTGCCCACCGAACCGGATCGCGCCTACGTCCAGAGCCTGATGCGGCCGGTCCTGGAACCGGGGAAGATCGCCGGCTGGATCGCCCCGCCGACGAAGGGGATCAACGGCAAGCCGCTGGATTTCGAGTACGCGCGGCTCGCCTGACATGGCCGGCGCGTCAGTCCTCTTCTGGACTCTCGTCGGCACGACGCTCCTGGCGGGCTGCACCCCAGGCCCGGCCCCGGCCGCCGCAACCCCCCGGGCCCAGTACGAGAAGGCGAACGCGGAGGCGGACGCCGGACGCCTCGACGCGGACGATCCTGGACGGCCTCATCGATAGCTGAACGCGGCCGCCTACCTGCCCGGTGACTGGCAGCTGGGAACCGCGATGTCCTGGAGCTCGGGAACACGTTACTCCTTCCTCGACTCGTTCGTGGCCCTCGACGATTTCGACTACCCCCAGTTCCGCACCTTCTACGGGTACATCAGTGACGGCGGGTACGTCTCCATGCATCGCAATTCCGAGCGCAACAAGGCCATCCTCAACATCGATCTGCGGGCCCAGAAGGCGTTCGTGCTCGGGAAGATCAACTCCCGGCTGTTCATCTCGGTTCAAAACCTGCTCAACAGGGACGACCTGACCATTCTCGGAGCGGTGCCCGGCGGCTCCGCCATCCGTCCGAACACGCAGCTGGACGCCGTGCGCCGCTTCGGGCGCCGCTACGAGGTCGGATTCCACTTCGCTTTTTGATCTTCATCACGGAGCGCGGACCAGCGGCACGGCGCCTTTCTGCTCGTGGGGGGGCACATTGGACGAGCCCAGCCACCCGGTCACCCGGCCGGTTCCCACACCCGATGTCGAATCTAGGCTAAACGGAGTTCTTGCAGGCTAGAATGTCAGCCCAAGCTTCCTATGCGCCGATCCGATCCCGGGGGCGAAATTCGCAAAGCACCCAATCTAATGGCTACCTGCCGAACCCGACCGATCCCAGGTCCGCAGCTTGATGCAGCCGGTCTTGGCACCGGGGAAGATCGTCGCCTGGATCGCCGCCTCGACCAAAAGGATAGACGGTCGGCCGCTGGAAGTTGGATGCGTCAGAATGGCCTGAGGAGCTCGCCAGTGCGGCGGGGGATTCCCTCTCGTCGGTCGGGCGCACCCAATATGGTGGTTTTCCTATCGCTGGTTCTCGTTCTTGGACTTTCACTCCGAATCGCTGTGTCGGGGCAGTCGGATAGAACGGCCGCGCTCTTCGAGGAAGCCGTCGCAGCGATCAACGCGGCGCGCTACTCGGAAGCGCAGGAGAAGCTCGATCGAATCATCCGGAACGACCCTGGATTCTACAAGGCCTACCCTAAGCGCTGGGCCGTGCTGGGGAAGCTGAGAGAGGTGGAGACGATCAAGATTGAGATCCGCAAGGACGTTGAGCTGCTCGAGCAGGTCCCTCCGCGGAAGCGGAACGACGACCTGTATTTCGCTCTCATGGAGGCATGTGACTGGCTGGCGGACGCAGCGTGCAGGGAAACCTGGAGGCGGGAGGCAATATCCAGGCTCCCGCGGGGCCGTGTCGAACAGGCGACTCGTCTGGACGCTGCCTGGAAGGAGAAGGATCCTGCCAAGAGCGTGGCACATTTCGAAGGGATCCTGCGCGACTTCCCCGACGATGTGACGATGCTGGCCAATGCGGTGCGCGGTCGATTCGAGGTGATGTCAGACCATCCCGACCAGTTCGCCAATGCCGATCTTGTGGAGGCGGCCGTGCACCTGGAGAGAGTCGTGGCCGTTCGTCCGGTACCGGACGAAAACCCTCACGAATATGTCAGAGCGATGCTCCAGATCTCGAAGACGCTCGCCGAACGCTCGCCTGCCCGTGCCCTGGAATGCGCCGCTCGCGGCGTCGGGTTCGTAGACAGAGTCTGGCCCACCACGGACGACGTCCGCCTGGACGAACGGTACCACTTCTGGCCGGCCATGATTCGGGCCTATGGCGCTACGGGCGACTGGAAGGCAGCGCGCAAAGTCTGCGATGCGCTGATCGAGACGGTCGACGCGGCCCGGATCTCCATTTCCGTCCTCCTGGCGCTCAACGAGGCGGCGGTGCGCAGCGAGTGCGGGCGGGTCCTGGAGAAGACCGACTCCCTGGACGAGGCCCGCTTGCAGCTGAGCCTGGCCGCGGCGATCGATCAACGCTTCAAGGAGGACACCGTCGCCTTTTCCGGGCGTCATCCGCTCGCGGTTGCCCAAACGACAAAATTCGAGGCCGCGCTGGTCATCGCCGAAAGTCGGGTCCGCGGACGTCGTGATGGCCAGGTGAAGGCGGAGTTGCTGGCGACTGCGGAAAGGCGTCCAGCGCCCGAATTTGTGCTCAAGGGCCTCGACGGCCGGACTGTGTCTCTGAACGACTTCCGGGGCCGGGCGCTCGTGCTCTCCTTCTGGGCGACATGGTGCGGGCCGTGCATCGGGGAGATGCGGGAGCTCGAGACCGTCTACCGGAAGCATCGGCGGAATTCACGTGTCGCTTTCGCAGGCGTGAGCATCGATGCGGATACCGACAAGGTCCCCGGGTTCGTCAAGGTTCACGGAATCACGCTCCCCATGCTGCTGTCCAATGGTGATGTCGAGAGGTCCTATCATGTTGATGGAGTCCCGATTCTTTATGTCATCGATGCAACGGGGAAGATTCGATTCCTGCGGGATGGGTGGAAGGATGACGGCTACGGCCTGAAGCGGATCGATTGGATGATCGAGGTCGCGTTGCGATAGTCGTGTCCCGCGCCGGCACGCTCCTCGAGGGGACCCAACCAATCGACGCCGAACGAGGTCGCGCGGACTACTTTTACGCTTACAATATGAGGCAGCAGCATTTCAGGACATCTGATGCGATTCATCAAGTTGTGGCCCGGCATCCTGCCGGCCGCTCTGAGCCTTCTCGTGGGAATCCCGGCAGCCGCCCAGACCCACGGCGGCCTGAAGAGTCTGGTCGTCGACAAGCAAGGGGAGCCAATTCCCGGCGCCACGGTGGTGGTGACGAACCACTCGACTGGAGTCGCCAGGGGAGGCCTCACCGATTCCCTCGGGATTTGCCGGTTCATGCCGCTTCCTCCGGGCGGGGGCTACAGCCTGAAGGTCGTGTTCCCGGGCATGGCGACCCTGGAAATGTCAGATGTCGATATCACGGCCGGGGTGATCGCCAGTGTCACCATCGTCCTGGTGCCGGAGACGGACGTCCAGGCTCGCGTCAGGATCGTCTACCACCTCGACACGATCGACCCGGCCCAGACGGCCACCCAGACCCGTTTCACGAGCGAGTTCATCGACGCCCTGCCGATCCTGGGACGCAACTATCAGGATTTCCTCGCCCTTGCGCCCGGCGTCACCGACGTGGACGGCGACGGCAATCCCAACATCCACGGCGCGCGGGACACCGACGTCGTGACGCTCGTCGACGGCGCTTCGACCGTCGATCCCCTCACCGCCAAGATCGGACAGCAGCTCAACATCGATTCCATCCAGGAAATCGAGGTCAAGACCTCCGGCGCCTCGGCGGAATACGGCCGGGGACAGGGCGGGTTCATCAACATCGTCACCAAGTCCGGGAGCAATGAATTTGCCGGCAACTTCAAGTTTTTCGTCCGCAGCAGCAGGCTGGACGGCGGCGGCCACTCCGTCGACGACCCGCGGCTGCACGGCCGGATCGGGAGAACGGAACTTGAGTTCGAGGATCTGCGCCCATTCGTCTCGGTTGGCGGACCGTTGAAGAAGGACACCGCCTGGTACTTCGCCACGGCGGAATACGTCCGCTTGGAGGAGCCGATCAGGGCGACGACCCAGAATTTCGTGAGGGGGACCACCGAACAGCGTGCCTTCGGAAAGCTGACCTGGAGCGTGGCCTCGAACCACAGGCTCACCTTCTCCGTCACGATCGACCCGCAGGAGTATGACAATCAGGGCGTGGATTCGCTGACGCGCGAGGAATCGGGTTACTCAGAGCGGCTGGGAGGAACGAACCTGCTGCTCAAGGAAACGGCGATCTTCAGCCCCAGCGTCTTCCTGGAGTCGACGGTCCAGAAGTTCGAATCGCGGCCGAGGTGGGGCCCCAACCTCGATCCGGACACGAATGGCAACGGCATTCTTTTCATCGACAGGAATCAGGACGGCCAGTTCGGCCCCACCGAGAGGGATCCGGGAGATGACTGGGACGGCGACGGGGCCTGGGACGTCTTTGAGGACGCGAATCACGAAGGAACACTGAACGCGGGGGAGGACCGGGACGGAGACGGCCGGCTGACGCGCAAGCTTATCGGTTGCGAGGGGGCGACCCGGGAGGACCAGGACTGCGACGGCCACCTCGATGTGCTCGACGAGGACACCAACCGGAACCACCGGCTCGATTACGGGGAGGACATGGACCTCGACGGCCGTCTGGACGAAGGAGGCGAGGATCGCAACGGCAACGGCCGGCTCGATGATCGACCCTTTCCCCATCCGACCGACGATTTTGACCGGTACCTGCCGAACGGCGTCCGCATCGACTGGCCCTCCTACTACCCTTACGACAGGTTCCGCCCCCTTGCCGGCGACCGTGACTATCTCATCGACGAGGACGGTATCACGAGCGGTCCGTTCTACATCGACCTGCGTGGCACGCGCGGGCGTGTGACACTGAGGGAAGATCTGGCCATCTTCGTTCCCGACCTGCGAGGCCAGCACGACCTCAAGATCGGTGGCTCGGTCGAACGCGAAGGCTCCAGCCAAGACATTCGGCTCCGGCCTGTACTCATGCCCAACGGCAGCGATAGGAGGACCGGCCAGGCCTCATTTATCGGCGTCCAACTCGCCAGCGAGGCGAGCAATGTGGCCTCCGGTCAGGCGATGGCGCTGTATGTCCAGGACACGTATAAACCCATTCCGAACCTGACCCTCGGAGGAGGTCTGCGGTTCGACAGGGAGACGATTGATTCCTCGGGATACACACCCTTCGACCCGGTCGCCGAAAAGGGCCTGTCCGATCGACTGCGTGCCCTCGGCATGGGAGAGCCGATCGGTTGGGAAGACATTCTCGGCAACGGTGATGGGGTTCGGAGCCTGGGCTTCTGCTCCGACCCGATTTTCGCCATGCCGGGCTTTCAGTGCCGAACCAACAACTTCGGGAATCCCGTGGTCGCGGACCTGATGGCGCTGAGGCGACTCGCCATCCAGCGTCTGACACAGCCCCACACTCTCGGCACCTTAGGAAGCCAGGCCCTTATGGCCCTCTATCCCGACTCCACCACGGTCGATCCCTCGACCCAGCAAGTCATACTCGATGTCGAGGCACTGCGGCGGAGCGCCACCTTCCAGGAGCCGGAATCTTTCCGATTGACCAACAACAACCTGGCTCCGAGGCTCTTTATCTCCTGCGATCCATTTGGTGACTCGAAGACCAAGATCTTTCTGAACTGGGGCCGCTTCTACGACAAGCTCTTTCTCGACAGCGTGGTGCGGGAGCAGGGACCTGACACCATTTCTCGTTACTACCGGGCCGATCACGACGGCCTCACCGAATCGGGTACGCCGAACAACGGCTTCGGACCCCTGCTCTCCGCGGCCCCGCCGAGCGCGGCGCTCGTCGATCGCAGCCTGCGGACGCCGTTCGCGGACGAGCTGACCGTCGGCTTCGAACGCGAGCTTGCCCCGGAAGTGGCTCTGAAGATCACTTACGTCAACAGGGCATTCCGCTATCAGCTCCAGGACAGGGACATCAACCACACGTTCAGAAACGATGCCAACGGCCGGCCGATCGACGTTCTCGGACACTATGCTTCTGCCGGTGCGCAGGTCCCCGACGACAGGCCGGACCTCTTCGTGAACAACGCCTTCTTCAACCAGGTCCTCTTCGTGGGGAACATCAACACCGCCCGCTACAGGGGTCTGGAGGTCGAGCTGACGAAGCGCCTGAGCCGGAAGTGGCAGATGCAGGCCTCATACACCTACTCGCGGGCGGTCGGTGCCGCTGAAGAATACCTGTCTCCGCTGGGTGACGACCCCTCTGTAGTCCAGGACGAGTTCGGGTACCTGGATTACGATCAGAGACACGTGGTGAAAATCAATGCTGCCGCATACCTCCCCGGCGACTGGCAGATTGGGGCCGTGATGAGCTGGGCCTCGGGTCTGCCGTTCTCGATCGTGGACAGGTTCGTCGCTGCCGACAACCTCGGCTACGAGCAGTTCCGGACGTTTTACGGATACGCGGATCGGATGAACGGGACCTATGTTTCCGTGGGCCGCAATTCCGGACGCAACAAGGCTTCGATGAACATCAACGTGCGGGCTCAGAAGGCGATCGTCATGGGACACTTCAATTCCAAGCTGTTCGTTTCGGTGGACAACCTGCTCAACGCCGACGACGTCAGGATCTTCAGCCTCGATCGGAACGACGCCGCAGTCAGCCAGAGCGGCCGAGTCGTCTCCGAGCGTCGTTTCGGCCGGCGCTACGAGCTCGGAGTGCAGCTGGACTTCTGAAGTCTTGCGCTCCACCCGCCCTCCCGGATGCCGAATGAATAATCGCATGAGTTTCAGGTTCGTCATCTCTCGAATTCGTACCCGTCCCCGCTAGGCTCCTGGGTCCGGCTCGGGTGCCGGCTTTCCGCCGGCAACCTATATTCCCGTCGGTTCCGCGCTCGGGCTTCCCGGGCGGCCGGACGAAGGGGAGAACTCGGCCATGGCCCGGAACGGCCGGCGCGGGCAGATTCATTCCAAAATAATGAGGTCCGCTGCCATCTGTGCGGCGGCGCTCCTTATGCCTCTCGGCCAAACCATCGCCGAGGTCTCAACCGGATCGATCCGCGGCCGCGTCGTGAGCGGAGCGGTTTTGACGCCGGTGCCGGCCGTCCGCGTGACGCTCGAGGCCGAAGGGGAGGAGGAGGTCGTGATCGAGCAGACCTCACCAGCTCGCGATGACAACGGGAGGATCCGCATGACGCAGACCGACGCCGCGGGTCGGTACCGCTTCGATGAGGTCCCATCCGGCAATTACCGCCTGAGATTCGAGGGCCCAGGATACGCAGGGGACGACATCGCCTCGATCCACGTTCGGGCCGGTGAGGAATTGCGCATCGATTGCGATTCTGCCCCCGTGCCGTCGGAGCAAATCACCGTGGTGGGGAGGAGCGGCGGCGGGGGCCTTTCCGGGCTGGCCTTCGGGCGGGGCGATCTCGACTCGCGCCCCGCGGCGCTGCAGGATCCGTTCCGTGCCCTGGCGGGACGGGCGGGAATCGCCCCGGAAAGCGACTTCAAGTCGGAGATGCGCATCCGCGGCAGCGAGGCCTCCGACACGGCGGTCCTGGTGGACGGCCAGCCGCTGCCGTATGCCTATCACTTCGGCGGCAGCGCCGGCAGCGCCGGAACGCTCAGCGCCGACCTGGTGGACGAGGTGCAGGTCCACACGGGCGGATTCTCCGTCGAGTATGGCGATGCCCTCGCAGGGGTGATCGATGTCGCCTCGCGTGCCCGGCGCCCGGAGTCGATCACCGGCACCGCCGGACTCGGAACCCTCCTGGCCCACGCGTCCCTGTCGGGACCGGCCGGGGACGGCTCCTGGACGCTCAGCGGAAGGATGAGCGATCTCGGCCTTTACGACGAGCGCGTCACCCCCGACCAGGCCCAGGGGATCCAGTTTCACGACCTGTTCGCGGCATTCCGGCAGCCGCTTCCGGGGCAGGCACGGCTGGAGGCGGTCCTGCTCGGGGCAGGGAGCCGCTTCGAAGCCGATCAGGGGAAGGACGGCGAAGCCGCGATGACCAGCAGGAACCGAGGGGGACGACTGAAGATCGAGGCCCCCGTGGACGAACGGACTCTCCTGCGTCTCCAGCTTGCCGACGGCATCCTGGCCGTCCACTCGTTCGAGAGCGGCGGGATGTCGCTCGACCAGGGACAGTCGAGACAGGACGTGGCGGTGTCGGTCCTGCGCCTCCTGGGGGGCACGCATCGACTGAACGGCGGAGCCGGCATGGAGCGCACCCGGGGCGGGACGGCGGGGATGGTCTTCGACGGGTATGGCCTGGTCCAGAGCGACCAGAAGTACGACGCGGGCCGGATCGGGGCCTTCGTCGAGGACACCTGGCGGCCGGCTTCGACCGTTTCGCTACGCTACGGCGTGCGGGGCGATCGTTCCGCGGTGGATGGATCAGGCGCCCTGAGCCCCCGGGCCAGCTTCGAGATCAGGCCCGAGCCCGGCCTCGCCCTGAGCGGCTCCGTCGGTCGTTTCGTCCAGTTTCCCCGCCAGGAGCAGGGCTTTCTGGCGGCCGGGGAGGCGCTGCGTCTTCAGGTAGCGGACCATCTCATCCTCGGGATGGAGAAGTCCTTCCGGACAGGCCTGCGGATCGTGGTCGAAGGGTATCGCAAGAACTTGAGGGATCCGATCGGCGAGGCGGTCAACCGTTACGTCGAGCTTCCCGAGTTGATGACCCAGTACGACAGCGGCCGCATCCGGGGGGCGGAGCTCACTCTGGAGCAGGCGACAGCCGGCGCATGGAGCTGGGGGATCAACTATGGCTACCTGGTGGCGACCCAGGAGAAGGACGGAGTCGAATCGCCGCGGAACGCGGACCAGCGGCACAGCGCCTCCCTGTTCCTGGGGGGGCGCCTGGGGCGCGGCTGGGTCGTGGGCGGGGCCTTCCGTTACGCCAGCGGCCTGTCGTATACACCTCTCAAGCCGCTCAGCGTCGGCTTCGTCCACGGGACCGCCGTCGGCGAGCTGAACAGCGCGCGCCTTCCGGCATTTCACCGCCTCGATCTGCGGATCAGCCGATCGGTCCCGGTCTCCTGGGGGCGCATCGGGGTGCAGGTCGATCTGCTCAACGTGTACAACCGGTCCAACGTGCGGAGCGTCGACCTCTACTACGATGAGGCCGAGCACGCCTATTTCAGCTCCACCGCCTACCAGAGCCCCTTCCTGCCGGTCGTCGCGGTGACCGTGGACTTCTAGCGGCTCCCAGGAGCCGGTCTCAGGAACCCGGTGCGTAGACCGGGGGCGGTCCGGCCGGCGCCGCGGGGGGGGGCGGAACGGTCGGCGCCGAGGGGCGCGACCTCTCCCATCCTTCCTCCGATCCGAAGCGCGTCAGGATGGAGATGCCCAGCGCCAGGACGCCCATGACCCCGGAGAACACCCCCCCGAAGATCGGGACGAGGGAGATGAGCGCATAGACGGCGAACCCGCCGAGGACCGCCGCGATGTGCGACAGATCGCGCTTGAACAGGTTGCGGCCGAGCGTGTGACCGATCAGGAAGAAGAGGGAAGCGAGCCCGATCCACTTCACGACCTTGGCCGCGAAGAACAGGCCGATGGCCAGCGGGATCCCGATGAGGGTGCAGATGAGGATGAATCCGAGGACGATGGTGACGCAGTAGCCGAGAATGCCGGCGAGAATCGCCATGCCCCAGCGGCTCGGAAAGGCGGCCGCGATCACCGAGAGGCGCTGCGGCACCAGGGCCGTGATCAGGAGGATCGCCAGGAACAGCAGCGCCAGAGAGATCAGCTTAAGTAGATATATGAACTTCCAGAATCCGGCGAGCCCTCCCCGCAGGAACGGGACCGCGTCGAGGAACCCGAAGTTGACCACCTCGCCCTCGATCCGGGCGCCGTCTGCCCGATCGAGGCTGCCGCCTATGTTGACGAGGGTTTTTTCGAGGTTGGCCGTGTCGTGGAGCCGGACCGGGGACATGATGGAGACGACGTCCCCGTCCACCGTGCCGCTGATCTCCAGCTTGCCCATGATCACGACCACGTCCCCCTTGACCTCCCCCTCGATGTTCACATTCCCGGAGACGGCCACGATGTCGTGCTCGTGCACCTCCCCGACATGCACGTGCGCATCGTCGGTGACGGCGACGCCGGCGGAGCGGCGTTCGCGGTGGGACAGCCGGTCGCGCACCTCGTCGATGATCTCCCTGGCGCGGGCGCCCGGGGAGGGGGAGGCGGTCGCGGAGGCCTCGCGGCGGCGCGATTGCGCCGCCGCCAGCGGGGCCAGGCCGACCAGGAACGTCGTGGCGACGACGGCCGCGACGACGCGTGGCAGGACGCGTGGATTCATCGAGTTCCTCCGTTGAAGTCCGCCCGCGGCGCCGTCCTGCGGGCACTGGCGAAGACATAGCTGCTGAACAGGATGGAGCACAGGCCGCCAGCGGCGGCCAGGGTCCCGGCCCCCTTGAGGAGCGGAGCCGATACCTCGATGAGGGCCAGGATCTTGCGCGCCGTCGGCAAGGCCTCGGCCAGCATCCGTTGCCCAAGGTCGGCAACCAGCCTGCCGGACACCACGACGACGTGCCAGGAGGAGGCAAGAAGTCCGGTCGCCTGCCGCACGCCCTCGTCGCCGGCGGAGACCATGGTGACCAAGGTCGCGATCAGGAAGACGAGCGAGGCACCCGCCAGGGAGAGCGAGGCGACCCAGGCGTAGCGGTGCGGACCCCGGGCCGACGCGGCCAGGAGGGCGGCGTCGCGTTCGGCCAGGATGCGCGCCATGACGCGCGCGGCGACGTCGCAGTCGACCGCCTGGCGGCGCAGCGGACCGACGACCTCGTCGGCCCAGCGAGGTCCGGGATCACGATGGGCGGTCACGACGCGTCTCCTTCGGCCCCCGCCGGGGCGAGCGCCGGATAGTGCCGTTGGATGATCTCCTTGAGCATGGCGCGGGCCCGGAACAGTCGCGACTTGACCGTTCCCTCCGGCAGGTCGAGGGCACGGGCGATCTCCTCGAGCGGCATCCCCTCGATGTGGGCCAGGACGAGCGGTGCCCGGTAGTGGCCGGGGACGCGGCCGAGCGCCTCCTGCAGGAGACGGGCGCGCTGCTTGTCGCCGGCCTGCTCCTCGAGCCCCGGACGCCCGTCGGCCAGGGAGGGGGACAGCTCCTCCATGCGGCTCTCGTGGCGGGTGCTCCTCCTGCGGTCCAGGGCGGCGTTGACGGTGATGCGGTACAGCCACGTGCTGAGGGCGTGCTCCGGCCGGTATCGGCCCAGGCTCCGGTACACCTTGTAGAAGACCTCGCTGGTCACGTCCTCGATCTCCATGCGCGGAATGCCCATCCGCAGGGCGGCGGTGGCCACCAGGCGCTGGTACCGGCGAACGAGGATTTCGAACCGTTCGACCCGGCCCGCCAGGACCTCACGGATCAGGTCAACGTCCGTGGGCTCGCCGGCCATCCATCCTCCGCCGACCTCGAAATGATTGTACCGAGGCGGCTACTCCGAGGTTCCCGGCAAAAAGGGGGGCCCGGCCGCCCTGTCCCTCTGCCCCGGGGGGCCTCCGGCCGCCTCAATGATCGAGGTTGAACATGACCAGGCGGGGCTCCGACATTTCGTGCATGGCGTAGCGCGGCCCCTCCCGGCCGATGCCGGAGTCGCGCGTCCCCCCGTACGGCATGTTGTCGACCCGCATGGTGGGGACCTCGTTGACCATAACCCCGCCGACGTGCAGGTTCGCCACGGCGTGGCGGATCAGGCGGATGTCGTGCGTGAAGATGCCGGCCTGCAGGCCGTAGGACGAGTCGTCCGCGGCCGCGACGGCCTGCTCGAATTCCTTGTACTTCCCCAGGGTGACCACCGGGCCGAAGACCTCCTGGCAGGAGACCTTGAGGTCGCCGCCGGCATCGGCGATCACGGTGGGGGCGATGACGTTGCCCTGCCGCGTGCCGCCGGAGAGGATCCGGGCGCCGGCCGCCCTGGCCTCGGATATCCACGACAGGATGCGGTCGGCGCTCGCGGGGTCGATGACCGGGCCGACCACAGTGGCAGGATCTTTGGGGTCCCCGGTCTTGAGCTTCGCCACGCCCTCGAGGAGCTTCCTCTCGAAGGCGCCGTACACCGGCTCGTGCACCAGGATGCGCTGCACCGAGATGCACGATTGGCCGGTCTGTCCAAAGCCTCCGGCTAGGCACCTCGACACCGCGTGATCCAGGTCGGCGTCGGAGTGCACCAGGCAGGCGGCGTTGCCGCCCAGCTCGAGCGTGACCCGCTTCTTCCAGGCCTTCTGCTTCAGGCGCCAGCCGACCCCCACGCTCCCCGTGAAGGTCAGGAAGGGAAAGCGGTCATCGGTCGCCAGCCGCTCGCCCACCGCCGGCTCGCAGTTGACCACGTTGAAGGCCCCCGGCGGGGCCCCCGCCTCGTGGACGATCTCGGCGAGAGTCAGGGCCTCGAGCGGCGTCTGGCGCGCCGGCTTCAGGACCATGCTGCTTCCGACCGCGAGACAGGGCGCCAGCTTGTGCGCCACCAGGTTGAGGGGGAAGTTGAACGGGGAGATGGCGGCGATCGGGCCGATCGGAACCATGATCGTCATGGCGAAATAGCCGGTCGTATGGGCCTCGATGTCCACCGGGACCATCTCGCCGCAGAAGCGGCTGGCCTCCTCCGAGGCCAGAGTGAAGGTGGTCACGCAACGGGCCACCTCGGCCCGGGAATACTGGATCGGCTTCCCCATCTCCTCGGTCATGGTGGCGGCGATCTCGTCGCCGCGCTTCCTGACCCCCTCCGCGACACGGCGCAGGATGTCGGCGCGCTGGCCTCGGGACAGCGCCCCCATCGCCTTGAATCCCCGCAGGGCCGCCAGCGTGGCGTCCTCCATCTCCGTCTCGCCGCCCAGGTGCACGCGGGCGACCTCATGGCCGTCGTACGGGCTGACGACCGGCATCGTCCTGCCGGTCCCCAGGGGCCTTCCGTCGATGAAGAGCTTCCGTTCGAAAGACATGGTTTCACCTCGCGCCGCGTCCGATCCGGTTTCACCCGGAAAGTCAGTGAGGGGGCCGAGAGTATAGTCCAGGACGCCCCGGGACATCATGCGGGTCGGCCCGGGAAACGACGGGCATCCGCCCCGATCGGGGTGATATCATCCGGCGTCCTATGCCCCGCGCATCGGCCGGAACCCCGGCGCTGGCCTCTCCGGAGTCGCTGTCGAGCGCCCACTCCCTGGGCGAGGCGAGAGAATTCTGCGCCCGCCTGGTGCGCGCCCACTACGAGAATTTTCCGGTGGCCTCCTGGCTCATGCCGAAACAGGTGCGCCCGGCGGTGCAGGCGATCTATGCCTTCGCGCGGATTGCGGACGACTTCGCGGACGAGGAGGCGCACGAGGGGCGCCGGATGGAGCGCCTGGAGGAGTGGCAGCGGATGCTCGACGGCTGCTTCCGGGGCGAGGCGATCCACCCGGTGTTCGTCTCCCTGCGGGATGCCGTCCAGACCTTCGACCTGCCCCGCCAGCCGTTTGCCGACCTCCTGGAGGCCTTCCGCATGGACGTCACGACGCGACGGTACGCCGACGAGCCGGCGCTTTTCGAGTACTGCCGCCTCTCCGCCAATCCGGTCGGGCGGCTTCTGCTGCGCCTCTTCGGCCATGACGAGCCGGCCCTGGAGCGCCGGTCGGACGCGATCTGCACCGCCCTGCAGCTGGCCAACCACTGGCAGGACGTGGCGGTCGATCTGAATCGGGACCGCATCTACCTGCCGGCCGATGCGCGGAGGAGGCACGGCGTGACGGAGGAGGTCCTGCGGGCCGGGAAGGCCACCGACGGGTTTCGCGCCCTCATGCAGGAGCAGGTGGCGCGGGTGCGTGGGCTGTTCGCGGAGGGCCGCCCTCTCTGTGATGCGGTCCGCGGCCGCTTCCGCCTGGAGCTGCGTCTCACCGTCCTGGGCGGCCAGCGCATCCTGGACAAGGTCGAGGCGATGCGCTTCGACGTCCTGTCGCGCCGCCCGAGGCTGGGCCCGGTGGACGCCCTGATCGTCCTGGGCCGATCCCTCAGGTGGAGAGGGTGAGCGCCGCTCCGGGGGCGGGGCGTGAGGATGTCGCGGCGGTGCGCGCGCCCGCGGGCCGGCGCGGCAGGGTCTCCTCCGGATCGTCCTTCCATTACTCCTTCGGTCTCCTGCCCGCCGATCAAAGGCAGGGCATCGAATCGGTGTACGCCTTCTGTCGCGCCATAGACGACCTGGCCGACGAAGGGCCGGCCGATCGGGAGCGATCGGCAGCCGGCCTCCGGGCATACCGGAGGGAGATCGAACTCTGCTACGGCGGCGAGCCGACGCTGGACGTGACGCGCGGTCTGCGGGAGGCCGTGGTGCGCTTCGGGATCCCGAGGCAGCCGCTCGACGACCTGCTCGACGGCGTCGACATGGACCTGGAGAAGGTCCGGTATGCGACCTTCGACGAGTTGCGGCAGTACTGTCACCGCGTGGCCTCGGCCGTCGGGCTCGTCTGCCTGCCGATCTTCGGCGCGCGGGACCCGCGCAGCCGGGAGTACGCCGTCGATCTGGGCCTCGCGCTCCAGCTCACCAACATCCTGCGGGATCTCAAGTCCGACGCCGCCCGCGGACGGATCTACCTGCCCCTGGACGAGATGGCCGACGCAGGCTACAGCCAGGCCGAGCTCCTGGGCGGGGAGCGGACTCCCGCGTTCCTGTCGCTCATGGAGCGGCAGGCCGAGAGGGCGCACCGGTATTTCCAGAGCGCCGCCCGTAGGCTTCCCGAGCCCGACCGCCAGCGTCTCCTCACCGCGGAGGTCATGCGCGCCATCTACCTGAGGCTCCTGCGGCGCATCGAGCGCCGTGGTTTCCGGGTGTTCGACCGGCGCATCAGCGTGCCGCGCCTGACCCAGGTCGGACTGGCGCTCCGGGCCTGGGTGCTCGGGGATGTGCGCGACTGAGGCTCCTGGACATGCACGGGGAGGCTGGAAGGACGCCCGATGCGATCGTCGTGGGCGGAGGCTTCGCGGGGCTGGCCGCCGCCACCCTCCTTGCCGAGCGCGGCGCCCGCGTGCTGCTCCTCGAGGCGCGTCCCTATCTCGGGGGGCGGGCCCGCTCCTGGATCGATCCCGAGACCGGGAGCACCGTGGACAACGGCCAGCACCTGTTCATGGGGTGCTACGGCGAGACCCTGCTCTTTCTCGACCGGCTCGGCACCCGCGACCGCCTCAATCTGGAGGCGGGCCTGTCCGTCCCCTTCATCGATCCGGGCGGAGCCGTCTCCCGGTTCGCGCTGCCGTCCCTGCCTCTGTTTTCCTGGAGCATCCTGGCCGGGCTGGCGCGTTACCCCGGCCTGACATCCCGCGAGCGCCTGGGGCTCCTGCGCGTGGCTCTCGCGGTCCGTTCGGGGAGGGGAAGGCGGGGAGCGACGGGGGCCCTCGATGACATCAGCGTGTCTTCGTGGCTCCGGTCGCTCGGGCAGTCCCGGCGGGCCGAGGAGCGGCTCTGGAATCCGCTCGCCATCGCCGCGCTCAACGAGGAGCCGGAGCGCGCCTCGGCGGCGATGTTCCTGCCGGTCCTCGAGGGGCTCCTCGCCTCGGGTGCCGACGGGGCGAGGCTGGGTGTGCCGCGGGTGGGATTGAGCGATCTGTACGCCGAGCCGGCGGGACACTACCTCCGGGCGCGGGGATCGGAGGTCCGGCTGCGCGCCCAGGTCCGCGAGGTTCTGGTCGGCCGTGGCCGCTGCGAGGGGGTGCTCCTGGCGGACGGTGCGCGCCTCCTCGCGCCCCACGTGATCGCCGCGGTCCCTTCGGCCGAGCTCCTCGAGATCCTCCCGGACGACGTCGCGGCGGAGCCGTTCTTCGCCGGCAGCGCCCGTCTCGAGACCTCCCCCATCGTCTCCATCTACCTCTGGTTCGGCGGTCCCGTGACCGATCTGCCCTTCGCGGGCCTGATCGGCGCAGAGTGGCAGTGGCTCTTCAACCGCCGCGCCTTCTCGGGGCGGGGCGGGGCGGGATCCGGCGTCACCCTGGTGCGCAGCGCGGCTCGCTCGTTCGTCGACGCGTCGCGCGAGACGCTGGTCCGCAAGGCGCTCGACGACCTGCACCGTTTTTTCCCCGCCTCCCGCCGGCTGGCGCTGCGCCATGCGCTCGTCATCAAGGAGAAGCGGGCGGCGATGTCGCCGTCCTGCGGCTCATCGATCCTGAGGCCGTCGTGGCGAACACCTTATGATGGGCTCCACCTGGCCGGTGACTGGATCGCCACCGGCCTGCCGGCGACGATCGAGGGGGCCGTCCTCTCGGGGCACGCCTGCGCCCGCCGGATCGAAGGGCCGTCCCCGCCCTCGCCGTCCCGGAGTTCCGGGGGGCTCGCCCCGTGATCACGGGCGGAGCGCTCCTGGTGCTCGGCCTCCTGGGGTTTCTCGCCTCGGCGCATTTCAAGGGCCTGCGCTATTTCGACCGGCCGCCTGCGGCGCGCACCGCCTGGTTCGACCCTGCGATCGACGTCGCCAAGTGGCTGCTGCTCGGCGCGGGCCTGGCGCTCATCGCCCGGGGCTCGATCCGGGCGGCCTGCCTGCTGGCGGCACTTCTCGTTGCGCTCCGGGCCTACACGCGCTTCCTTCGGAGCGCCTGGCTTCAGGAAAGGCTCCTCAGGAGAGAGTTCAAAAGGCTCCGCCGGGACCGGCCGGACCTCTCCGACGAGGCCATCCTGTTCGAGCTGGCCTGCCGCAAGCATCCGCGCTGGGGGCCGGAGCTGATCGAGCAGATGGTCAGGGACTACCCCACGGTCGAGTCGTTCGCCCGCATCATGACGAAGATGGAACGGGGGTTCCGGGCGTTTTCGGGAAGGCGGCCGCGAGGCCCCCGATCTACGGGAGGAGGGGGATGATCCGGTCCTGGACGGCCGTCGTCACCTCGGCGCCGCGCTCGTCCATGTAGACGTCGATCTCGCTGCGCACGCCGAAGTCGTCGAGGTAGATTCCAGGCTCGATCGAGAAGCCGGTGCGCGGAATCAGCTGGCGGTCGTCCAGCGTCTCGAGGCTGTCGATGTTGCAGCCGTTGCCGTGGACCTCCATGCCGATGCTGTGACCGGTGCGATGGATGAAACGATCGGCGTACCCCCTGTCGCGAACGTACGTGCGGGCCACCTCGTCGACGTCGGCGCCGCGGATCCGTTTCCCCAGAGCGGAGCCCTCCTTCAGGAAGGACACGGCGGCATCGCGCGCGCCCGCGACGATGTCCCAGATCTCCTTGTGGCGCGGGGGAACGTTCTTCCCGACGTAGGCCATCCAGGTGATGTCCGCCCAGATCGAGCCCTCCGGCTCCTCCCGGCACCACAGGTCGAGCAGGAGGAGGTCCCCCTTCTTGATCGGGGCGCTGTCGGCCTGCCGCGGCTCGTAGTGGGGATTCCCGCTGTGGGCATTGACCGCGACGATTGGCGGGTCGTGATGCAGCCCTCGGCTCTTGAACTGGTCGCACATGAACTGCTGCACGGAATACTCGGTGATGGATCGTCCGTCGGCCGCCGCCCGGGCCACGTGGTCGAAGGTCCCCTGCAGGACCTCCTTGAGCCCGTGCGCCGCCCGGCGGTGCGACTCGAGGGCCTCGGGCGACCAGCGGGCCTCGAAGTGCTGGACCAGGTCGGCGCTGCTGACCACGCTGACCCCGGAGGCGCGGACCATCTCGATCGTGCCCGCGTCGACGCGCGACACGTAGGGGATGGCGCCGCCCGGCACATACTCCATCGCCACGCGCTTGACGCCCCGGACGACCTCGCGCAGCTTCTCCTGCAGCTCGCGATAGCCTACGAACGGAACACGCCGTCCGGGGACGTGCGTGAACAGGTGGGCCTCGATGGCGTGGTGCAGCCAGATCGGATCGCCGGTGGCCGGCACGAGCCCGAACCATCGCCGGGTCGCGAAACGGTCCTCCCCCAGGCCGATCACCCGCCGCGCGATGGGGTTGATGCCGTGAAAATCGTAGAGCAGCCAGGCGTCGATCTCGAGGGTCTTGAGGGTCGCCTGGATGCCGGCCAGATCCATGGGCGCTAACTTACCACATCTGCGCCGCCGCCGATCCGTACTCCGCCAGGACCTGAGGGGCGCCGGCCTTCAGGAGTCGCAGGCGTCGCCGGTGCCGTCGCCGTCGCTGTCCGTCTGATCGGGGTTCCAGGTCGACGGGCAGTTGTCGCAGGCATCGCCGCGGCTGTCCCCGTCGGCGTCCTCCTGGAGCGGGTTGGCCAGGAGGGGACAGTCGTCCGACACGTCGATCGGTCCATCGTTGTCGGCGTCGGAATACAGGGTGGGACAGGAGCTGCCGCGCGGCACGGGCGCGCCGGCCGAATCGCGGCCGAGCGCGCCTTCACCGCACGTATTGACGCCGGAGGACAGGTAGTAGAACGCGGTGCCCGTGGGGGGCAGTGCCGGATCGCTCGACTCCGGCCGTGTCAGCCCCCAGGCGCGGCAGCCGTGGTTGTAGGACCAGGCGGCGCCAATCGTGATGCTCCCCCGGTAGAAATCATAGACGGGTGCCTGCTCGGCGAAGGGCCACGAGACGAGGTTCCCTGGCGCCCCCGAGAAGGTGAGGGGCGGAGGCACGTCGAAAGGCAGCCCCCGCTGGTGGCGGACGGAGGGGGCGCAGTCAGCCTCGTCCAGGAGGCCGTCTCCATCGGTGTCCTCGCAGGCGTCGCCGAGCCCGTTCCCGTTGAAGTCGGTCTGCTGCGGGTTAGGGGCGAAGCGGCAGTTGTCACACGCGTCCGGCCGCCCGTCATGATCGCCGTCCGCCTGCCCGGGCGTCGGCACCTGAGCGCAGCCGTCGTCCAGGTCGTACACGCCGTCGGCATCCGAGTCTTTCTCCGCCAGCAGACAGGGACTGGCCGGCCCGGGAATCTCCGCCCCGGCGCTGTCGGTGCCGAGCGACCCCACACCGCAGCGGCTGGCCCCGGCGACCAGATAGTAGAAAGCGCCACCGCGGGGAGGAGTCGCGGAATCCTGGGAAAAGGTGTCGATCGAGCCGGTTTCATGGCAGATATGGTTGTAGGCGAACCCCGCAGGACCGATCGTCCCTTTGTAGACGTTGTACACGTTCGCCTGCGCCGCCATGGTCCAGCCCAGGCTGGTGCCGAGCGCTGCCGAGAGCCGGAGCGTCTCCCCGACCGGATGGGGCAGCTCCCAGGCGCTGCCGGCGTCCGGAGCGCAGTCGAGCGAGTCGGTCACTCCATCGCCGTCCCGGTCGGGAATGGGGAATTCGTAAGCCCCCATGTCGATCACCGCCGTGCCGTTGCCGTCGCCGTCCTGCGGTCGGACGGAATCGTCGAGGTCGACCGGCTCGAGGTCGAGGTTGGTCCCGGTGTCGAGGGCGGCGGAGGTCCTCTGTAGATGAAAATCCTCCTCCAGGTTCACGGCCGACGGTCCCCAGTCCGCCAGAAGCTTGAATGCCTGGCTGGCGGAGGGAAGCGCGGGAGACAGGGTGAGCGCCTTCGAGGTGGCGTTGATCGCGGTCACCGTGCGGGCCACTCCATCGCGGGCGCACTCGAGCACGTCGCCAATCTGATAGCGCGAGATGTCCAGCACGATCACGGTCGTGGTGGTTCCCGCCGCGGCGGTGACGTCGTAGAACCGCGGCTGCCTCGCCATGACAGGCGGAAGGGACAGGTTGCCGTCGACTCCGATGACCTGGCCCGGGGTCAAGTCCCCGCCGACTTCCGACGGAGTGGAGGGGAGCTTCAGGTTGCCGTAGAGGAGGTTGTTGGTCACGGTCGGCGCGGCGCGGATGCTGAAGAGGCCGGCCCCGCTTCCGGTCGAGGTCACGGTGTTCCCGACGATCAGGTTGTTCGTGACGCGCACCGGCGTGTTGTTGGGGGGAGGCAGGGTGCTCTCGGTGTAGACGCCCGCCCCCTCGGTCGAGTAGGTTTCTCCCCCCGGGATCGTGGTTTCGGTGAGGACATTGCCTGCGACCGTGTTGAGTGTAATCACCGCCGTCGCGTTGAAGGTCTCGATGCCGGCGCCCGTCGATCCGGCGCTGTTGCCATAGATCAGGTTGCCGGCGACCCGGGTCTCGCCGTACAGCTCGATCCCGCCGCCCGAGGCCGACGCCCGGTTGCCGTAAATGACGTTTCGATCGACCACGGTTCCGGGGCCGCCTCGCAGCCAGAGACCGCCCCCCCGGCCGATCTCGGCCTGGGCCAGGTTGTCGTGGATGATGTTCCCGACCACCTCCGGAGAAGCATCCGAGTCGATGGAGAAGATTCCCCCTCCGGCGCCGTGGGTGTCCCCGGATCCCCCTGTCCTCGGAGGCGTGCTGATGTTCCGTCCAATCTCGTTCCCCGCGATGATGGCGTGGCCGTTGGCCACGAACATCCCCGCGCCCAGCCAGTCTTTCAGGGTTCCGGAGAGGATGTTCCCCACGATGATGTTGTTGGTGACGACGGCGTCTCCGAAGACGAAGACGCCCCCTCCGGTCACCGAATCGATCGCGACGCCGACCTCGCCGCTCCCTCCTGTGATGGTGAAGCCGTCGATCGAGTAATCTCGTGTCGGCCTCCCGGTCCCTCCGGAGGCCAGGATCACCGCGCTCCTGCCGAACCCCGTGGCGTTGATCGTGGTGCTGGAGGCATCGGCGCCATGCACATGGATGTCCGGGAATATGAATATCCTCTCTCGATAGAGCCCGGCGGCAACCATGATGGTGGCACTCGTTGCCGTGCCGGCCACGATCATGCTGTTGCCGGCGTTGATGGCCCCCTGGATGGTAGGGAAAGGGGAGGCCGGAGTCCCGCAGCCGCTGGTGCAGGTGCTGGCGGCGTCGACATAGAGCGTCACTTCGGCCGCCGTCGCAATGGCCGTATGGGCCATGAGAATCAACAGGATGGCTATCAACTTGAAGAACGGAGCCCGGGGGGCGGAGATCCCGATACGCCGGCAATTGCACCGGGCAGGAAGCACGTTTTCCCTGACGCCGCGCCCGCTTGACGGTGGGCCCAATGTCCCTCCGGGATCGGGCCAATTCGAGGGGCCGTCTTTCTCCTGGCCGGGCATCTGTATCCACCGAACTCCGCCTGTTGTCAAGATATTAAGGACCGTGTTTCGAGGACCGATACCCCTGACAAATCCCTGGCAAAGGGATGAAACGATCAGGAATTTACTCCAAATCCATTACAAACCTGTTGACTGTGTGCCCTCTTGACAGTACAAGTCAGGGCGGATATCGGTGTGTCTCCAAATTCGAGCACAGGAGGGCTCTCATGAAGATTTCCAGACCGCTGCTCGCCCTGGTTCTCATGGCCGCCGTTCCCATGGCAGCCTCGGCTGCCGGCCAAGCCCAGGACAAGAAGGGCACGGCTCCTCTGACCGTAGGAGAGTTCGCGGTCATGCTGGCCAAGACGACGGGAACCGGGCGCGCTCTGGAGGGGAAGAGCGCCACCGATGCCCTGGTGAAGGCCGGCGTGCCCCTGGGCAATCCCAAGGCCACGCTGAACGAGGAAAAGCTTGCCGAGGTCCTGGGGTTCTACGGCGTGAAGGTCACGACCTCTTCCCCCGATCAGGCGGTCAACCGCGCCAAGGCCGGGAGCGCTCTCATGCTCCTGGGTGGATCCATGACTTCCGCAGCCAGCACCGTGGGGCCGACGCCGTCGACCCTGGAGGACTGTCTGGTGAATGCGAACCATGGCGAGTGCACCAACTGCTGCAAGGATCTGGGCGGCGAGTCCAATACCTGCGCCAAGTTCTGCCAGCAGATCATGAAGGGCAGCGTCGGCGAACCGCTCCCCTGAGGGAAGCCCGGGTTCGCACCGGCACGACATGAGACGGGCGGGGCGGGATGCCCCGCCCGTTTTGTTTCCATCCTGCACCAGCAGCCCAGCGGAATCTCGCCACGCGCACAAGCCTATTGATGTGGAGTTCTCCTGAAGGTAAAAGGGGGCCGAATCTCAATACTCTCCAATTCCGGGCACAGGAGGACTCTCATGAAGAAGATGTCCAGATCGCTGCTCGCCCTGGTCCTGACGGCTGCCGTACCGATGGCTGCATCCGCAGCCGGGCAGGCCCAGGACAAGAAGGGGACGGCTCCACTGACCGTGGGGGACTTCGCGGTCATGCTGGCCAAGACCACGGGAACCGGGCGCGCTCTGGAGGCGAGGAGCGCCACCGACGCCCTGGCGAAGGCCGGCGTGCCCCTGGGCAACCCCAAGGCGACGTTGAGCGAAGAGAAGCTGGCCGAGATACTCGGGTTCCACGGGGTCAGGGTCACGACGACATCGCCCGATCAGGGAGTCAGCCGCGCGAAGGCCGGAAGCGCCCTCCTGCTCCTCGGTGGATCCATGACCTCCGCGGCCAGCAGCCCGGGGCCCGGCCTCTCGACCCTGGAAGACTGCCTGGTGAATGCGAACCACGGCGAATGCACCAACTGCTGCAAGGGGCTAGGTGGTGAGTCCAATACCTGCGCCAAGTTCTGCCAGCAGATCATGAAGGGCAGTGTCGGCGAACCGCTTCCCTGAAGGAATCCCTGGTTCGCAACGGCACGATACGAGACGGGCGGGGCGGGTTGCCCCGCCCGTTCCCTTTTATTCCCCTGCGAATATGGCCTACCGGCAGTTCGCGTCGATGGCGTCGGCGCGGCCGTCGCAGTTGTTGTCCACCAGGTCCGAGCATGTGGCGGCCCCCGGCGGACCTTCGTTGATCGAAGGATTGATGGAGGCCGCCCGGTCGTTGCAGTCCGCGGGATCGGACGTGATGATGCGGATCTGATCGACGGACAGGGTGTCGAGCCCGGTGCCGGTCGATCGGTTGGTGTCCTGGACCCGGATGGTGATGGTGCCGCTGGCGAGGAGGGGAAGCGCGAAATACTGCGGCAGGTTGTCGTCGGCGGTCTTCCTGACGATCAGGGCGTTGGTGAAATTCGTCCCGTCCGTCGAGTAGGCGAACTGAAAATTGTCGCCGTCGGTGCTGGCGCTCTGGAACGCCTCCACGAAAACCATCGACAGATGCCCTGCGGGCACGCTGAAGGTCCAGCGCATGTCGAGGACGCTGATGTTGTTGATCTTGACCTCCTTGATCACTTCGTAGATCCCGTCGGGGCCCTGAACCGAGGACAGGGTTCCGGTCTGGGTGCCCTCCACCCGCAATTCGGACGTGGCGAGCGTCTGGACGGGGGCGCCGCTGGCCGTGATGTTGAAGGTGTCGCCGTCGGCGTCGCTGTCGCAGGCGTCGCCCCGGCCGTCCCCGTCGAGGTCCTGCTGGCCGGCGTTGACGATCACCGGACAGTTGTCCGAGAGGTCCGGGATCCCGTCCCCGTCGTCGTCCGGGTCGGCGCAATCGGCGAGGCCGTCGCTATCGGTGTCGAGGAAGGTCTCGTCGGTGACGCCGTCGCAGTCGTCGTCCAGGCCGTTGCAGACCTCGGCGGCCGGGCTGCCCGGGATGCACTGCTGGACTTGCCCGCCGCTGCAGTTGTTGACCGTCCGGGCGCAGGCGCCGACCCCGCACGAGGTCGTGCCGAAGCCTTCATCCGTCGAGCCGTCGCAGTCGTCGTCGAGAGCGTTGCAGGTTTCGGCGGTGGGCGCGCCGGGTGTGCAGGTCTGCGGGGAGCCGCCCGCGCAGTTGTTGACGGTACGGGAGCACGCGCCGACACCGCACGTGGTGATGCCGAGGTTGTCGTCCACCACGCCGTCGCAGTCATCGTCGCGGGCGTTGCAGGTTTCGATCGCGTCCGGGTGGACGGTCGGATCGTTGTCGTTGCAATCCACGAGGGCGGAGTAGCCGTCGTGGTCCACGTCCTGACAGGCGTCACCCAGGCCGTTGAGATCGGCGTCGTCCTGTCCCGGGTTCGACGTGTCGAGACAGTTGTCGCAGGCGTCGCCGCGCCCGTCGTGATCGCGGTCGAGCTGGCTGGCATTCGCCAGAAGCGGACAGTCGTCGTCGATGTCCTTGACGGAATCGAGGTCCGTGTCCCTGAGCTGGGGCGCGCAACTGACGGGAATGGGGCGCGGCTGTCCGTTGCTGGCCGAGCCCGCTGTCCCTTCGCCGCAGCGATTCTTCGCGGTGATGACGTAGAAGAAGGCCGAGCCCCGGGGCGGAATCGCGGAATCGCTGAAGCTGTTGCCGGCGGACTCGGGAACGAGACAGGCCAGGTTGTCGCTCCAGGCACCCGTGACGTGGTTCCAGGTGCTGCGGTATGCGTTGTGGACGTTGGCCTGCGCGATACGCGTCCAGGTGAAGGCGCCCGGCGGGCCGCCGACGACCGGTTTCAGCGTGGGGCCCACCTCACCCGGGACCGCGCTGACACTGTTGACGAGCGGCGCGCAGTCGGCTGCGTCCGCCACGAGGTCGTTGTCGTCGTCCGGATCGACACAATCGGCCGCACCGTCCGAATCGCTGTCGGGGAAGCCCTCATCCACGGCCAGATTGCAGTTGTCGTCCGTCCCGTTGCAGAGCTCCGGCGCTCCTGGATGGATCGCCGCCGCGAGATCGTTGCAGTCCCCCGCGCAGGTCGTGAATCCATCCCGATCGACGTCGAAATCCTCGTCCACAGAAGCGTCGCAGTCGTCGTCGATGCCGTTGCAGGTCTCGGTCGTGGGCGTTCCGGGCGTGCAGGTTTGCGGAACACCACCGACGCAGTTGTTGACGGTGCGAGCGCAGGCGCCTGTGCCGCATGAAGTCGACCCCAGGTTTTCATCGACCGCGGCGTCGCAGTCGTCGTCGATGCCGTTGCAGGTCTCGGCGACGGGGGTGCCGGGGGTGCAGGTCTGGGGGACGCCACCGACGCAGTTGTTGACGGTGCGGGAGCAGGCGCCTGTGCCGCAGGAGGTCGACCCCAGGCTCTCGTCGACCGAGCCGTCACAGTCGTCGTCGATGCCGTTGCACGTTTCGGCCGTGGGAGTGCCTGGCGTGCAGTTCTGGGGGACGCCGCCCACACAGCTGCTGGCGGTGCGGGAGCAGGCTCCCACGCCGCAGGTGACCGTGCCGAGGTTGTCGTCGATGGCGCCGTCGCAATCGTCGTCGATGCCGTTGCATATCTCGGCGGTGGGGGTGCCGGGGGTGCAGGTCTGGGGGACGCCGCCGACGCAGTTGTTGACGGTGCGGGAGCAGGCGCCGGTGCCGCAGGTAGTCGACCCCAGGTTTTCATCGACCGCGGCGTCGCAGTCGTCGTCGATGCCGTTGCAGGTCTCGGTCGTGGGCGTTCCGGGCGTGCAGGTCTGCGGAACGCCGCCGACGCAGCTGCTGACGGTGCGAGCGCAGGCGCCTGTGCCACATGAAGTCGACCCCAGGTTTTCATCGACCGCGGCGTCGCAGTCGTCGTCGATGCCGTTGCAGGTCTCGGCGACGGGGGTGCCGGGGGTGCAGGTCTGGGGGACGCCGCCGACGCAGTTGTTGACGGTGCGGGAGCAGGCGCCAGTGCCGCAGGTGGTCGAGCCCAGGCCCTCGTCGACCGCGGCGTCGCAGTCGTCGTCGATGCCGTTGCATATCTCGGCGGTGGGGGTGCCGGGGGTGCAGGTCTGGGGGACGCCGCCGACGCAGTTGTTGACGGTGCGGGAGCAGGCGCCGGTGCCGCAGGAGGTCGAGCCGAGGATTTCGTCCACCGAGCCGTCGCAGTCGTCGTCGATGCCGTTGCATATCTCGGCGGTGGGGGTGCCGGGGGTGCAGGTCTGGGGGACGCCGCCG